>CAMWVF010000168.1 GCA_947177545.1 uncultured Clostridia bacterium
GCCAACACATACGGTGCAGCAGCCATTGCAGCTGCTCCTGCGACCACAACTCCCCCTATTATAGCTGCGCCCTTAAAAACTTCTTTTGTTACATTCCAAGCAGTTTGCCATGCCCCGCCACCTTCAACCATCATCATTTCATTTTCGTTCAGCTCGCAAAAGCCAAAATTGTTTGTCATTGTCATTTCCATTGTTTTTTCCTCCTAAAAATTTTAAGTATTTATATCATCAACATCATTCAAATAACTGTCTGCGCACAACAATTATTCAAACAATATGACAATCAAAAAGTAATTACTCCCATTTGGAGCATAACCGCAAGAACGGAGTTGACAAGCGCAACCACCAATGCAATTATATTGATTACGATCGCATAGGTTGTCTTATGAGAGCGCCTTTTGACAATGCTCATCACAAGGCTTATAGCGCTGCAAGGGTATGTGATTATCGGCAAGAGCAGCGCAAATACTGCTCCGATAATCATAAGCACCATGCTCGGCACATGAACCTTTTTCTCCGTACTCAAGCTTGTGTTTTCATTGTAAACATTGTAATTGTTATCCATAGTAAAACCTCTTTTTTATAAAATATTATTTGAAACGCCTATGTACATATCAACGACCATACTGTCAATGTCGGCAGGCGATTTCGGCTCGTTTACCGTCACATTGTAAAGCGACGTTATCGGCGTGAGCTTGTTCTGATTAAGGTAACCGATAAGCTCGTTTACGCTGTCCTGCATATTGGCAGGACTGCCTTTATGTGTGATTTTTGCCGCATTGCTAAGCCTGAATTCAGGCTTGAATGTAAATCCCTGCGGAACGTCACAGGCTTTGTCTACGGGGCAAAGTATCTCAATGTCCATAAGCTGCACCCCCGAAACATTCTCAACCGAAAATGTGGTTGTAGTTACACAGCCGCTTTTTGTCAGCCCGTTGTCTTTGATAAACGTTCCCAAGCAGTTCATTGTGTCGTTCATTTCCTGCTGGGTCATTTTCGCTCTGTATGAAATTACGTTGTTCATTTCATAGGTTTGGTTAAGTTCGATCATTGTATTTTCCTCTTTTCTATTTGTGTTTGTTCCTTAATTCTGTTATAACATAAACTTTTTTAAAATGCAACAGTTTTCCGGTGAACGGTAAGTTTATTATGAATACATATAAAATGTAACTTTAAATTTTGTCCCGCTGCGCTGAATATGTAACAAAAATTCAGCGCAGAAAGACAAGCGCTAAGCAAGCTTTATAGAACATTATTGTAGTAAACATGTCAAAAACTGTTCCCAATACCGCTAATATTGTCTGAATTATTTCACTCATTATCGCTTATACCTCATTACCATATATTTTGAAAACGCGTCTTTTATCTCTGAAAGTCTGCGTCTGCTGACAGGGACAGATTTTCCGTTTGAAAATTCAAGAGAATCTGCGTTGAATTTTTTGATGTACCGCATATTAGCAAGGCAGGAACGGTGTATGTTTATAAAATACTTATCCGCAAGCTCCTTTTCATACTCGGCGATTTTCCCTTTTATAACAATTTCCTCGCTTTGAGTCGTGACGATAAGATTAGAATTTTTGTTTGCCTCTATGCAAATAATATCGTCAAGATATAAAATAGTCTCTCCGCTTTTTTGAGACAGAACGGTTATATTTGTTTCAAGACCGCTTATATACTGCAGCATTTTTTCAAGCTTTTCCTCAAACAATTCGTATGATACAGGCTTTGTAAGGTACTGGGTCGCCTGAACATCGAAGCTATCCTGCATATATTCCGGATAGCTTGTAATAAAGGAAATAAGGACGTTCCTATCAGGTATACGGCGTATTTCCTCCGCCGTTTCAATACCGTTCCGACCGGGCATTTCCATATCAAGAAAAAGAATATCAAACGGAGATTTTTCATTGTAATATTTTTTTGGGAGCTCATTGCCGCTTGTATAACGCTCAATTTTAAATTCAATATCTGTCTTTATCGAAAATCTTGCAAGATAGTCCGAAATGTTTTTTATCTGACTTACTTCGTCATCGCATATTGCTATTCTGTATAACATTGTTTCACCCCTTCGTTTAATATGTAATTATTTTAACACATATAAAAATGTTTTTCAATACCATTCATTGCTTTAAAACGACCGTTCACTGTTTTGAAGCAGATTTCATTCCCTAATAATCCTCTGAAACTCCTCAAGCGAAATCGTTTCATCCAGTGCCTTTTGCCTAAGTTCCAGAGCAAAATCCGCCCACTGCTGAAACTCGGATTGTGACATTTTCTTTTTCAGATACCGAGCATAATGCTGCTTGTAAGCGCGGGAATAAGCCAGCCAAACGGGATTGTTCTTTATCTTCTCCGCGTACTTTTTCCTATGTCCCAAATCGCGGCAAATCTTGTCGGTACCCTTAACGGGACGTGTGCAGTAGTCAGAAAATATCTCCGCTTCCAATAAAAAATACTTCCCGCAGTATCCGCATTTTTTAGGAAGATAGTGCTGCTCCAAGCCTTTGAACAATTCAATATATAAGAACGCTCCAATTGTGTTAAAGTGATATTGCTCGCACAAAATGGAGCTTTTCTTTTGCTCAAGAACGGTATAACTAAGCCGCATATTTCCCGACGGCTGTAGCTTTTCAAAGGTCTCTATTTTAGATTTTGTTTCCGAAATAAAATTATTGACAACCCCCGCAGTTTCCGAATTATCAAGGTATCTGCTTTGATTATGTAACATTTCAAGAAACGGTTCGTAAACCCTTTTCACCCGCAATAAATCTTCAATAAAAGTAATATATTCATTTGCAAATGCCTTTAATTTATCATTGAATTTCAAAATATAATCTATCATATCGGCGTCATTTTGCTTGTTAAGAAGATAATCCGTGGTGAAATGCTCCAAATAATCGACCTCATTTTCATAGACCTCGTCGTCCCATTCCCAAAGTGCAATATCCTCATTCAGCAAATCGTAAAGACGGTTTCGCCGCAAATCAAGAGCATTATACGGCGGCAGCGAACAAATCATTTCATCAAGATTATCATAAAAAACAATTGCTCTCTGAAATAATTCATCGCAATTTTCCGCTTCGTCCATATCTTCGGGATAGTGCAACTGACTGTGATTTGACAAGCATAATATAAAAATGGGTAAAGGCGGGTAAAGCTGGGTAAACACGGGTTCTTGCTGAACAAACGTGAATATACCGTGGTTTTTTAGGGGTAATCTTGGCAAAACGTTGAAACGGTGGAAAAATTTTAATGTCACAAAAATAAAGGCATTTTCAGCTGATTTTTTTAAAATCAATTGGAAATGCCTTTATTGTCGTTTAGGTGTTAAAACGGCATTTTAATAAAAAGTGCCAACCTATTCAAATAGCGTTATATCGCCGGTTTAATGTTAAAACAGTATTAAAATAGGTTGCTATGCTTTGAGTAGCATCATCTTTTAAAATTGGAAATTGAGAGGGTAGCAACTGGCAACTAAAACTCAATGGGGTAGCAACCAGTTGCCACCCTTATTTACTTTGCTTTTTGCGAGGCTTATACTGATAACCTTTGTCTATTTTTTGTGTAACATCATCTATAGCAGAATCAAGCAAAGTTTTATAGTCATTAATATTGTTTTTATAATAGTTACTTTGTTTTTGATTTTCAAGATAATTTAGTGCTTTTTGCAAATTGTTTCTTTTAATGTATGTATTGGCAATGCAGACTGAATGCTAAGACCTTCGAGGAAACATACGAAAACAAACTTTTCTTAACAATTCTCCCAACGGGGAAATGCAACTTCAATTGTTCATACTGTTTGGAATCTGAACAAAATTTTTTACGTGACAGAATGAACGAACAGTCCCAGAATGCGGTTCTAAAGTTCGTTCAGAAAAATATTTCAAAGTATCATGAATTGCGTGTGGTCTGGTTTGGAGGAGAACCTTTACTTGAGGCCTCAATTATAGAAGATTTATCCAAAAAACTTATTCTAATATGTAATTCACGACATATTATATATTCTGCATCTACGACCACAAATGGATATTTGCTTAACCCGGAAGTATTTGAAAAATTATATAATCAAAAGTTGTATAACTTTATGATAACTGTTGATGGCTTTAAGGAACAGCATGACAAATTTAGATGTATGCATAATGGTGATGGTACATATGATAAGATTATGAAGAATTTGTTATATATTAGAGATAACAAACAGTATCGATTTGTACATATAACCATTAGAGTAAATGTTACAAGAGATGTTTTAAATGTTATAGATGAGTTGATTGCAAGACTTGATGCAGATTTTGCCAATGACCCTAGATTTAGTTTCATGTTTATACCTGTGAACAATTATTCAAGTACTAAGGAAACAGATGAAACAGTATTTATCAAAAACGAAGAACTGGATGATAAATTAAATAATAATGAACTGTTTA
>CAMWVF010000169.1 GCA_947177545.1 uncultured Clostridia bacterium
CTATTTTCTTGCTTCTCATAGCTGAAAGGACTGCCTTTACAATGTTTATCACATATATTATACTCACAATATTTATCGGCATTTTCCATATTTTGTATAAGGGTGACCTTTCCTTTATAATACTTGCATTTTTGTTTGCCCTGCCTGCGGTGATGTTCATTATTCTTGCGATACAAGTAAAGCTTCTGCGGATAAATGTTTCATCGGACAATGCAGTCTCGGAAAGGGGCAAGGCGGCGGCGGTAAGGGTGATACTCCACAACCGCTCGCTTCTGCCTATAGCTGCCTGCAAAATTTCGATGAAGTACAGGTGCATTTATATGGCGGACACGTCCGCAAAACCGACATATGAAAAGTACACAATAACCATTCCCGTAAAGCAGCGGACGGTGGAAACGGTCTCCCTTAGTCTTACCCCCGACCACTGCGGAGTAGTGGAATTTCACATCAAAAGCATAAAGATAATCGACTTTTTGGGATTTTCGTTTCTGTTCAGAAAAATAGGCTTTTCGGACAGGATAATTGTACTGCCAAACGCTTTCCCAATGAATGGGTCTCTTGAAAACGGCATTGTGTCGGGTTCTGACAGCAATATTTTTTCCACCTTAAAATCAGGGGACGACCCCTCGGAGATATTTCAGTTAAGAGAGTACCGCAACGGCGACAGGCACAACCGCATACACTGGAAATTGAGCAGCAGGAGCGAAAACTTTATTGTAAAGGAGCTTTCCCAGCCCGTAAACAGCAAGATACTGATACTTTGCGATTTTTCGGGCTGCGGCGGCGCTGAACAGACCGATATGATATTTGACATGGCAATGACGCTTTCCTCGTTTTTTATCAGGAACGGCACGGTACACACCCTTGCCGCCGCTTATGAGGACTGCACGCTTTTTAACGCGGACATTTCAAACGGCAACGAGCTTTATGCTGTTTTCACGGGACTTTGCACCAATATAGGACGGCTTGACAACAATCACGGAATTGCCGAAATTGCTTCTATTGCTGACAACACAATGATGATACGGAACGGCTTTTCCCATGTCTTAGCAGTTACGGGAACGATAAACAAGGCAGTGGCGGGAGAGCTTTCGCGGCTTTGCGGAGAGGCAAGGCTGACGATTTTCTGCACGTCCCCGGAAAAAGCAGGTGAGGAAATGGTTGAGGAGGTAATTTTCTCTACCGCAGAAAATCTGGAGGAAAACAACTTAGGATTTAACCTTTAAAGGAGAATTTTCATGAACAAAAAAACCGTATCGGCGGTGCAGCTTTCCGCAAGCCTCAATCTGCCGAAAAAGTCGGAGCAAAGCTTTGCGCCGCTTATAATTAAATATATGCTGCTGCTGGCGGGCTGTCTCGGTTCGGTTTTTTCGTTTTTGTCATGCTTTGAAATTACTGTCAGCTATGTGGCAATAGCAGTTGCGGCTATCGTCTCCTGCGGGATTTTCACATTTACGCTCAATATGAAGCAAAAGCTTTCGGGTATCGCGTCCACAGCTGCGGCAGCAATTTTCCTGCTGCTGACGTATATTTTCAGGGACGAAATTTGCGGCGGCATGGCAAATTCAGTCAGTATTTACCTTGCCCGAATTAGGGAAAATTTCCGCTCCGAGCCGTTTATACCTCTACTTGAACCTGAGTTTGCGGACTATCACAGCACGGTTTTCTTTGTGTTTTTTACGGTACTGCTTTGCCTGCTGACTGCTTATCTTATGTCGAGGAGCTGCTTTGCGGCGGGAATAAGCTTCCCAATACTGCTTCTGCCTATTGCTTCGCTGATGTTCGGTCTGGAACCGAATTATATCGCATTCACGTCGGTAGTGGCAGTCTGTGCGGCTTCTATTGCCTTTGAGATAAGCTCCTCGGAGAAGATAGCGGCGGAAAAGTGCGGCTCCGCGGTTTTCAGCAGCGGTCTTGCCGCTGCGGTAATTGCGGCTGTCTGCTTTACGGGAATAATTCTTGCTGTAAAGCTTTTCGGGTATGAACGTCCCCAAAAAATCGACGAAATATATGACAACATTACGGGGCAGATTGAAAACGGCGATATACAGGAGGCTATAGACAAAATTGTGACGGTTGCCATAAAAAAGACAGGCAGCGGCGGCGCTATAAACCACGGCAAGCTGGGTGAATTCGGCGACATTTCTTTTGAAGGAGATACAGTTTTGCAGGTGTCTATTCCGAAATCAGGGGAGACTGTTTATTTAAGAGGATTTGTAGGCTCCGTTTACACCGGCAGGAGCTGGGAAAACCTGCCCGCTTCAAGACTTCGGGAGCTTAGCGAAATTACCGACGGCTTCATTTTTGACGGTCTTTCTCCCCTGCTTCTGGACAGCTACAATCTGAAATACTCACGGGACGTTTCCTCACCAAGCTCGTCCTTGCCTCAATATAGCTTTGCGGTAAAAAACGTTTCCGCAAGCAGGGATTACCTTTATATGCCATACAACCTTGTGCCGGAAAGCGTTTCGCGGTACGAAATACAGAATGACAGCAGCTTTAAGGGCGGCGAAAATTCCTATATCGGGCAGTATTACGACCCTGCAAATCATTACGGCTATCAGAATTTATTCTGGAAAAAGTGGAATATCCCTTCGTCAATTGCGGCGGACGAGGCAGTATACAGACAGTTTGTGTACGAAAATTACACGGACGTCCCCACAAGCTTTGCCCCCGAGGAAATTTTTGATGAGACCTACTACAAGTATATTACCGCTGAAGAATTTATGACAGGAAAAAGCACTCTTGACGAGATGACGGTTTTCAACCGCAAGCTTTACTATATTAAAAACTGGCTGAAAAACAACTGCGAGTACAGCTTAAGCGCGGGCAAGCTGCCTCTGGGTGAGGATTTTGTAAATTATTTCCTTGATAACCGCAAGGGAAGCTGTTCCCACTTTGCTTCAACGGCGGCGATAATGTGCCGTTATGCCGGAATTCCCGCAAGGTATGTTGAGGGCTACATCATTAAGCCAAAGGATTTTCCCACCGGAACACAGACAGGACAGTCCGCAACGGTGGACGTTACCGACGCAAGGGGTCACGCATGGGTGGAAATTTACATCGACGGATTCGGTTGGTACCCTGTTGAGTTTACATCGGGCTACGGAAATATTAGGACAGCTATCCCAACTGAGACTATCCCCCTCCCCGAGGAAACGGAAACGGAGACAGTTACCGAGGAAAGCGAAATTGACACCAATCAGCAGGAGGAAAATGCTAATGTGGAGACGACAATTATCAATGCTGCTCAGGACGGCAGCGATGCACCCACAACAACGGCGGTACAGGCGGAAAACTCCGAAATAAGCGGGGCAGAGACCACAACCTCGCCTATAAATGAGGAACAAATGGATTCGGAAACAGCGTCCTCCGAGTCGCAGGAAAAAACCGTGGGCTTCGGCATTTTCGGCATCAAGGGAGAAAACCATGTAGATATTTACTACGACATTACCCCGCTGTTTATCATTGCGTTGACGTTACTTCTCATTCCCGTGCTGATAATTTTAAGGCGCATCGCAATTATCATGCTGTACAGAAAAAAGTGCGGCGAGGGGAAAAAATCGGCAGTATTTGCGGCATACAAAAAATTCGGCAGACTGGTAAAAATCATGAAGCTCCCACAGCAGGGCGGGCTTGATTACAGCGAATACGAAAAGACCCTTTCCGACAGGACGAGCCTCCTTTCGGACGGAACGGCTAAGGTCGTTATAGACGCGGCTCTGAAAGCGTCATTCGGCGGCGGACAGCTTACCGATGATGAGTCCCGCGAGGCTGTTTTGGCGGTAAACACCTTTGCAAAGCGATATTACGGCACTCAAAATAAGTTCGGGAAATTCCTGCTGAAATATTTTTACTGCATATTGTAAATAAAAACGCCGTTCGGTAAAGTACCGAGCGGCATTTTTTTGCTGTAAAATTAAAGTGTAAGCTGATCGGGGTCGTCTAAATCTTTTGCAAGACTTCCCGCTGCGGGGATATTTTTTACAATAAATTTTTGGACGTTCTCCGCCATTTCCTCCGTGACAACATATGCGTTGTCCACCAATGCCTTGGCTTTCAGTGTCATGACCTGTACGCCTATTGTGTCCCTTGCGGCTTTCGGCAGTATCATGCCCGTGTTGAACACTATTGCCCTGCCGTTTGTGGAACGGACAAGGATATCGGTATTGTCCGCGATAACGAACATCTTCACCAGCTTGGACTTCGAGGTGTAAGCGTTTGCAAGCTTCTTGCGGTTGGTTTTTGTCTCGTATGCGGAAAGCGGAACTTTCGCCGCCTTGCCGTTTTCAAATATCATTAACAGGTGTCCGCTGTAGTCGGTGGTGGCAACCACGGATACCACGTTTTCGTACTCATCAAATTCAAGCTTGACAGGGATAAAGTCGCCAAGCTCCGAAGCCTTTGTGTCCTTGAA
>CAMWVF010000170.1 GCA_947177545.1 uncultured Clostridia bacterium
GATAATATACCGCACATTACAGGCTAATCGACCGTTAATCAGTACAGAAGATAATTAATTTAATGAAAGTATTTTGTGCATATATACAATTGACTTTTTTGCCCTGCGCCTGTATAATTGTATTAGTTGATTAGTATAGTTGTACAGATGCAAAAAACTTTTCAAAAAAGCTATTGACAAGCTGATTTTTATATGATATTATATGTTATATAATATTTGAAATTTAGTAAAAGAAAGGATAGACCACCCATGAAAGCAAAAAAAATAATCATTCCCGTTTCGGTCATAGCAGGAATTGCCGTTATAGGCACCGCTGTAGCGCTGATGTCAAGCTCCGCTTCAAGCGTTGCTTATGCCGATACCGTTAAAATTACCCAAAAGGAGCTGGAAAACAAGATATCCGTCAGCGGCACGGTGGAAAGCTCGGAAAAGAAAAATGTTTACTCAAAGCTTAATTACCCCGTTGAAAAGATAAACGTGTCGGTAGGCGACGTTGTAAAAAGGGGCGATGTGCTCTGTACTATCAGTACTGAGGATTTGCAGCAGCAGATACTCCAGCAGCAGGCGGCTGTTGAGAACAGCGGTATAAGCTCCGACTATAATCTTTCCGACATTGAGCAGAAATATGCCGACGCTCTGGCGGACTACAACGAGGGAAGAAATACTGCGCTTGTAAACGCTCAAAAGGCTGTTGAACAGGCTGAAAAGGCTCTTGATGACGCTAAGAGGCAGAAAGAACAAGGTACCGGGACTACTCTCCCCTCAAACATTCAGAACGCGGACGCGCAGATAAAGAGCGCGGAACAGCAGGTGGAAAGCGCAAAAAATCAGCTTGAAAGCGCAAATATGAATTACGAGACCGCTCTTAAAGCGTACAACGACGCTGAGGACGCTCTCAAGCCCGAAAATTATTCGGGAGACCTGAAGGATCTGAGCGAAAAGATAGAGGATTATGAGCATTATATCGTAATTGTGAAAAACGGTCTTACAAACGTGGAGCTTGACTCGGCAAAAAATGAATTTGAAAAAGCAGAAAAATATTATTACGAGGTTTTAAATTTCAATTCAAACGCCGCTGCCTACGGTTACGATCCTTATTCCCAGGAGACCACCGCTAAGGCTACGGAGGACTATCAAAAGGCAAAGCAGAAATACGAAGAGCTTGTGGAAAAATTCAAGCTTGAAAATCTCGAGGATCAGCTCAAAGCTTTCAACAATCAGCTTGAAAACAGCATTGACGCTCTCGAAAAGGCGCGGGACAGCGCAAAGGCAAGCCTTGACAACGCGCAGGCAAACGTAAACAGTGCAAAGACCGCTGTCGACAGCGCGCAGCTTGCATATGACAAGGCGGTCTCAGACTATGACAACACGGGCAAGGTGAACGAAAACACCTCCGAAAGCTACAGTATTGCGGTGAAAAATGCAGAGGACGCTCTTGAAACTGCCAAAAAGGATTACGACCTTGCGGTGCAGCAGGTGGAGTCGGAGCTTGCTTCTCTTAAAAAGCAGGCGGAGCAGCAGCGCACTATTTCGGGACTTAACGACCCGCAGGTAATTATTTTGCAAAACTACAGGGATAAGCTTGAATATGCCGTTGTTACCGCTCCGTGCGACGGAGTTATTACTGCCGTGAACGCTGAGGAGGGCGCAGTCCCCACAGGTTCGCTGTTTACAATTGAAGATCTGGACAGTCTCGTTATCTCCGCCTCCGTGGGCGAGTACGATATTCCCTACGTAAGCGAGGGCATGGACGCTGTTATCCGCTGCGATGCTCTGGGCGACGAGGAATTTGACGGCAAGATAACGGATGTTGCTCCCACGGCGGCAGCGTCAAGTCCCGCCGCTTCAACAAGCGCAGGGGTAAGCTACAAAATTGAGGCAAGCATTGATGGCGGCAGCGACAAGCTCTTTACGGGCATGAGCGCAAAGCTGAACATTATCAGCGAGCGGAAATCCGGTGCGCTGACGGTTACATACGACGCTCTCACCACGGACGAGGACGGCAATGACGTTGTGTACGCTGCGGAAAAGGACGAGACAGGCGTATACCATGCGAAAAAGATAATTGTTACCGTTGGTCTTGAGACCGATTACGAGGTAGAGATAATTTCAGACGAGCTTAGGGACGGTATGCTTGTTCTGACAAATACCGCTCTTATCAGCGACGGCGCAATAGTAAACGTCAGCGAAAACGAACCCGAAGCGGAGGCGGAGTAATGAACGGTACGGAAAATAAAAGACCTATCATATCCATGAAAGGCATTATAAAAAGGTTTTATGTCAACTCCCCAAACGAGCTGGAAATTCTTCACGGGCTTGATATTTCCGTTCCAGAGGGACAGTTCGTTTCTATCGTTGGGGCGTCAGGTTCGGGCAAGTCCACCCTTATGAATATTGTGGGGGCTTTGGACAGGCAGACGGCGGGGCAGTACATACTTGACGGTATAGATATGACCACTATCGGCGACAACGAGCTTTCGGGCATACGCAATAAAAAAATCGGTTTTGTTTTCCAGAACTTCAATCTTATTGCAAGGACTTCCGCGCTGAAAAATGTGGAGCTGCCCATGCTGTACGCGGGCGTACCCGCAAGAGAACGCACAAAGCGCGCAAAGGAACTCCTTGAACTGGTGGAAATGACGGAGAGAGCCTCCCACGCGCCCAATGAGCTTTCGGGCGGTCAGAAACAGAGGGTATCCATTGCCCGTGCAATGGCGAACGACCCTGCAATAATTCTTGCGGACGAACCTACGGGTGCGCTGGATTCAAAAACAGGCCGTCTTGTTATGGACATTTTTCACAAGCTCCACAAGGAGCAGGGCAAGACTATTGTCCTCATAACCCACAACCCTGAGCTTGCGGAGGAGACCGACCGTGTTATCACCCTTTCTGACGGCTCCATTGTAGGCGACAGAATGGCAAAGGGGGAGGCGGTCTGAATGAACTTAGTGGAAAACATCAAGCTTGCGCTGGCTTCTCTGAAGTCCAACAAAATGAGGGCGGTACTGACAATGCTGGGTATCATTATCGGTATCAGTTCTATCATAATGATAACCACTCTCGGCAATATCATGCAGAAGAGTATTACCGACACAATCAACTCCCAGGGCGGCTCTAACCTTGTGGGATTTCAGCTTACTATGAAAAAAGACCGCACAAGGGATTATATAATGGACGACGATTTTATTACGGAGGAAATGATAGCTAACGTTGAGAGCCGTTTTGCGGAGGACATAAAGGCTGTAGTAATGAGTACGGGTACAGACAGCGGAAAAACAAGATTTCACCGTGAAGACCTGGATTTGGTCATCTATTCGGTAAACCCGGGATATATTTATCAAAGCTCTTATGAAATGGTTGCGGGACGTTACATCAACGACAAGGATATAGCAAGAAAGCTGAACGTCTGCGTTATCAGCGACAAGCAGGCGGAAAAGCTTTACGGCGGTATCAAGGACGCACTGGGTCAGACCCTTAACGTTAAAATGCTGGGCGGCAGTTATGATTTCACCGTTGTGGGCGTGTACGAATACAAAATGACCGCTATGATGAGCGCAATGGTAAACACCATGGGCGAGGACTGGCACAACGCGGTGTACATACCCTATTCAACCATGTCAAAAATTTATAACAGCAGCGAGACTTCATTTTATTACTACTATATACTTGTAAACGACGGCGTTGACCCTACATCTTTCAGCGAAGAGATAACAAACTATATGAACAACCGTTGGTACAGAAACAACGACTGCGCTGAGATAATGTACGCTACAATGGAATCCCAGATGGAAATGATAAATCAGGTGCTGGGAATAGTTTCTATGGTAATTGCCATAATCGCGGGAGTTTCCCTTGTGGTTGGCGGCATAGGCGTTATGAACATCATGCTTGTTTCCGTCACGGAGCGTACACGTGAGATAGGCGTCCGCAAGGCGCTGGGCGCGCCCAATTCGGCGATACGCAGCCAGTTTATCATTGAGTCAATAATCATCTGCATGATAGGCGGATTTATTGGGATTATCAGTGGTATTCTCCTTGGCAATATTGCGGGACTTATCGTGGGCACGGTAGCTCCTCCCTCGGTGGGAGCAATGGTGCTGGCGGTGTCGTTCTCAATGGCTATCGGTGTTTTCTTCGGGTACTATCCCGCGAACCGTGCAGCGAAGCTTGATCCTATCGAGGCATTGAGGTACGAATAAATGAAAAAGAGTACTCAAATTGGGTACTCTTTTTTGATATAAATTAAAAAATATACGCTTGTTTATACGCTTGCAAAATATTTCATAATGTGTTATAATTAAGAAAACTTAAAACCGAAAGGATGCTAATTATGGTTGTTATTGAAATGGAAAACGGCAAAAAAATCAAGCTGGAGCTTTACCCAGATATCGCTCCCATAACTG
>CAMWVF010000171.1 GCA_947177545.1 uncultured Clostridia bacterium
GTAAAAAGGACGGAGCGGGACGGCAAGACCTATATTGTCCTTGAAGAAAAGGGCAGAGAGGGCGCGGATTATTTTAACGATACCATTCCATACTATTTCCGAAAGCAGCTTTTAAAGACGGCGGTGTACTTCTTTGCCCGCCTCGACAGAGAGAGTCGAGCAGATATTGAGATAATTCCCCAAAACAACGGCTGCGAGGTGAACTTTGCCCTGAAGGACGTGAATTTCGATATCATGCGGCTGAAGCTGTACGCCCCCGACGAGGAGCAGGCTAAGCTTATCAGGGACAAAATAATGCTCGATCCCAACGAATTCTACCGAAAGGTAATAGGCTTTGCCTTGGAAAACGAGGAAGAAAAGCTGGAAATAAATGCCGAATAAAGACTTCTGCGTGAAGTCTTTATTTTTTGCGGAATTTAATTGACAAAATTGCCAAAAAGTTGTATAATTTTATTGTGTATGGTTTTTGCAATTTGACTTATTTTATAATAGAAAGCAGGTAAAAATATGTCCGAATTTTCAAGACGACTTCCCGTTTATCTTTTGCTGGACGTGTCAGGCTCTATGGCGGGAGACCCCATTGAAGCCGTAAAGCACGGCGTCCGCGCACTTACCTCCGAGCTTAGGGGAGATCCTCAGGCTCTGGAGACGGCATACCTTTCGGTAATTACATTTAATTCCAGTGCACGTCAGGTCTCGCCCCTTACCGAACTCATGCTTTTTAAGGAACCCCAGTTAAGCGCAGGGGGAGCGACGGCTCTCGGCGCGGCGCTGAAGCTTCTGACCGAGTGCATACGCTCCGAGGTTAGAAAGTCTACCGAGACCCAAAAGGGTGACTGGAAACCTTTGGTATTTATTCTTACCGACGGCGCACCCACCGATGAGTGGCGTGAGGCTGCCGCGGAGCTGAAAAGTACTCACCCGGCAAACATAATCGCCTGCGCGGCGGGAGCTTACGCTGATACAAAGGTGCTGAAAGAGATAACTGAGTGCGTACTGTTGATGAACACCCTTTCGGCGGGCGATTTGGCGCAGTTTTTCGCATGGGTGTCAAGCTCAGTAAAAATGTCCTCGAAAAGTCTTGACGCAAAGCCGGGGGCAAATATCGAGCTTCCGCCGCCTCCGCAGGGCTTCGTTATAGTACCGTAAGGGGGAAATATGAACAAATATCTGAAAAACCTGAACAGGCTGGAATTTGTTGTAACTCTCGCTTGTACGGGACGGTGCAGGCATTGTTCCGAGGGGGAGCATACGGGCAGCGGCGAGCATATTGACGGCGATATCGCGGCAAATGCAGTCCGTGAGCTTTGCGGCGGTTTTGAGATAACCTCCATGATGACCTTTGGCGGCGAACCTTTGTTGTACCCCGAGGCGGTCTGTAAAATCCACGCTGCCGCAAGGGATATGGGTATTCCCCAAAGGCAGCTTATTACGAACGGTTTTTTTGGTAAGGACAACGATAAAATTCGGCAAGTTGCCAAAGACCTTGCCGAAAGCGGCGTAAACGCACTCCTGCTGTCCGTTGACGCTTTTCATCAGGAAACTATCCCTCTCGATACGGTAAAGCTTTTTGCGGAAGCGGTGAAAGCCGCAGGCGTGTGGATACGTACCAACCCCGCATGGCTTGTCAGCGAAGAGGACGATAACCAGTACAACGTCAAAACACAGAAAATCCTGTCAGAATTTGACAAAATCGGCATAGAACGTGCTGACGGAAATATTATCTTCCCAAGCGGAAACGCCTTGAAATACTTAGGTGAATATTTCCCCAACGGTGCAGAGCAGGAAAATCCATACGAGGAAAATCCCGAGGATATCCGCGCAGTAAGCGTTTGCCCCAACGGGGACGTTTTGGACGGAAATCTCTATGAAAACCATATTTTGGATATTGTTGAAAGCTATTCACCATATGAAAGCACGAAAACGTTGTGAAAGGAGCGGTCAGGCAAATGGAAAATAATAACATAGCAGAGCGGCTCACCGACAGCGACGTTACCGCCCATACCGCCGCAATGTGGAAATATAACCCCGTGCCCGACAGTCCCGAGCCGTACCCCGAATTTTCCTGCGAAGCAAAAAGTGACGGCAATTTTGATGTTATTGCCGCCGCAGTCAGGGGCAAAAAGCATAAACACGACGGTACAAACTGTGACGATAATTTCACTTTCGATATTGAGGACGGCGTACTTATTGCCGCCGCCGCGGACGGAGCGGGTTCAAAGCCCTTTTCGAGAATAGGCGCCCGTGTTGCCTGCGACGCTGTTATAAAGTACGCAAAAGCGCGGCTTGCCGCAATTGAAAGCCGTACCCCGAATTACAGGGAGGCGTTGGGCAAGCCATTTGACAATGAGGAATTTTCAGCGGTCTGCTCGGAGCTTGCAGGACTGGTTCGTGACAGCTGCACCGAGGCTTTTGCCGCTGTGGACGCTGCATTTGAAAAACGTAAGGATATTGCCGAATTTGAACAGGCTATTGGCAGAAAGCCCGAATTAAAGGACTTTTCCAGCACCCTGCTTGCGGCGGCGATTATCCCTGTGGAAACGGAAAACGGCAGGGAATATTTTACAGCTTCCATACAGCTTGGGGACGGCATGATAGCTGCTGTGGACGAGAACGCGGAGTTCGGGAACGCCTTGATAATCCTCGGCGGAGCTGACAGCGGCAGCTTTGCGGGGGAGACCGAATTTATCACCTCAGAGCAAATGCGTACCGCCGACAGTCTTAAAAGCAGGACTAAGATACGCAGGGGCAAAATGACCTCCCTTATGCTTATGACGGACGGCGTTGCGGACGACTATTACCCCAATAATCCCCAGCTTTTGAAGCTTGCGCTGGACTTAAAGCTAAACGGCATTATGGATATAAATGACAACGGTATTGCCATGCTTGACGAGGTGAAAATACCCGACCCCGTAGCGTACCCATGGGTGAACGACGGTGATATAAAGTACGCCTTGCAGTACGCAAAAAACGTCCTCGCTGAAAGCGGTTTCGACCTGGAGACCCTTTGGGCAAGGCGGGACATTCAGAAAAGGGCTTCTCTGGAAGCTTTTGGCATAGTTCACGAAAAGGAACGTCAGGAAATGCTTAAACTTTGGCTTGATAACTACGTGGAGCGAGGCTCATTTGATGACAGGACGTTGGTGCTTATAAACGTGAAATAATTTTTGGAGGAAAATCATGGAAAAGACCGTTGAAGCGACACTTGCAGACGGAAGAAAACTACCTTATGTAGTCACCGATAACCCTCCCAGAGGGGGTATGAAATACACATATTTTGCCCCTGATAAGTCCTATGTGGTGCAGTTTTTCAACGAGCCGGGCAAGATAGACCGCAACATGACCGCCCGTCTTGAGGCGATAATCGGACGTTACAACCCCACAATTCCCGAGTCAAGGGGAGGGGCTATAGGCAACGATGAAAAGCTTGCAAAGTATTTTTCGGCAAGGTTCTGCTGGCCCACCGATCTGGTGGTTGCCCCTGAGTTTGGCATTGTTTCCCCCGCATACCCAAAAAGCTTTTTCTTTGAAAAGGACGCCTCTCAGTTTCTGGATCTTAAAGGCAAGGACAAAAAGAGCAACTGGTTCACCTCGGGCAACAGGCGTTTTCTCAACAAAAACGAGCTGGGGGATTTCCGTTCCATGGTGCAGATGTCCCTGCTGCTGTCCCGCTCAATAAGGCGGCTTCATCAGGCGGGACTTGCCCACTCAGACCTGTCAAACAACAATGTCCTGATAGACCCGAAGACGGGCAACTGCGTTGTTATTGATATTGACTCTTTGGTAGTTCCGGGGCTGTTTCCTCCCGAAGTTGCCGGAACAAGAGGGTACATCGCACCGGAAGTCCTCTCCACAATGGAGCTTGACCGCAGCGATCCTCGGCGAATGATACCAAGTTCTTCAACAGATTTACACGCGCTGGCGGTGCTTATTTATGAGTACCTTTTTTGCCGTCACCCACTTATGGGACCGAAAATTTTTTCCGCCGAGTCCGCCGAAAAGGACGATTTTCTTGGACTTGGCGAAATGGCGCTGTTTATTGAAAATTCCAACGATACCTCGAACCGTCCCCAAAACCTGAAAACCACTATCAAGGACTTGGGACCCATACTTGAAAACCTTTTTATTAGGGCTTTTGTGGACGGTCTCCACAATCCGCCGCTGCGCCCATCGGCAATGGAGTGGGAGCGTGGACTTGTCAAAACCTGGGACTTGCTTCACAAATGCGCAAATCCCCAGTGCGACAAAAAATGGTTCGTTCTTCACGATGTTAACAACCCAGTCTGCCCATTCTGCGGCACGAGAATTGCGGAGAAAAGCATAGTCCGCTTCGAGATGAGCTCGGAGGTCAGGGGACATTCGGGAGAATGGCGAAAATATTCCGAGCTGGACGTGGTACATAA
>CAMWVF010000172.1 GCA_947177545.1 uncultured Clostridia bacterium
GGAATTATGTGGGAGACAATTCCTCAAAGCTTTCTCCGCTCAAAAACGAGGTCTGCCGCGTTACCGAGCCTCACGACGTTGCTCAAAGCAAAATGTTTATGGCTTTCAAAACGGACTGTGAGGACTACCCCGCAATGCGCCTGATGCTTGCAATTTACGGCGCAACACCTATTTCAAAGCTTTTTATGAACGTCCGCGAAAAGCTTAGTCTGTGCTACTACTGTTCCTCAATGTATAATGACCGAAAGGGCGTTGTTTACGTGGACAGCGGCATTGAACACGCAAACGCAAAAAAAGCCGAGGACGAAATCCTCAACCAGTTGGACGCAATGCAAAAGGGTGACTTCACCGAGGAAGAGTTTGAAAACGCAAGAAAGGCTATCGTAAACGTTTGGAAAGGCGTTACCGACGGTGCACGAACTATTGCGGACTGGTATTTCAATCAAATGGATAAAAGCGAAATCTGTTCCCCAGAAGAGATGATAGAAAAGCTTATGAAAGTTACACGTGAGGACATTGTTGCCGCGTCAAATTCATTAAAACTTGATACCGTGTACGTTCTCACAGGAAAGGAGGCTGTCTGAAATGGAAAAGAAAATCATTAAAAATGACCGCACAGGCGAGCAGTATACCTATGTAAAGCACCCAACCGGACTTGACATCTACATCTGGAAAATGGAGGATTACAGCACCACCCATGCCCTTTTCGGCACTAAGTACGGCTCCATAAACACCAAGTTCAAAACAAAGGACGAAGCTGATTTTATCACCGTCCCCAACGGCATTGCCCACTATCTGGAGCATAAGCTTTTCGAGAACGAGGACTGCGACGTGTTCAGCCTCTACGCCAAAACGGGTGCTTCCGCAAATGCGTACACCTCTTTTGACAAAACCTGCTATCTTTTTAGCTGTACCGATAATGTGTACGATTCGCTGGAGATACTTTTAAGCTTTGTACAAAAT
This sequence comes from uncultured Clostridia bacterium, assembly GCA_947177545.1. Lineage (GTDB taxonomy): Bacteria > Bacillota > Clostridia > Oscillospirales > Ruminococcaceae > RGIG8773. Next base: position 964 of record CAMWVF010000172.1, read on the forward strand.
CCCTATTTCACTGAGGAGACCGTACAAAAGGAGCAGGGCATAATCGGTCAGGAAATAAGAATGTACGACGACAACGCAGGTTGGAGGGTATTCTTCAATATGCTCCAAGGTATGTACCACAACCACCCCGTAAAAATTGATATTGCGGGCACCGTTGAGAGTATCGCGCAAATCAACGCAGACCTGCTGTATAAGTGCTACTACACTTTCTACAACCTTAACAATATGGTTTTGAGCATTGCGGGAAACGTCGATGAGGACAAGGTTCTGGAGATTTGCGATAAATTTTTGAAAAATAATGACAACCCAGAGCTTGAGACAGCTTTTGAGGACGAACCCGAGACAGTCTGCAAAAATGAGGTAGTGCAGAAGCTTGAAATTTCAATGCCAATGTTCAATATCGGCTTTAAGGCGAAGCCGGAAAAGGGATTAGACGCTCTCCGCGCGGAAATAGAGACGAATTTTGTACTCTCCCTGCTTGCGGACGAAAGTTCAGATTTCTATAAAAGGCTTTACGACGAGGGACTTATAAATTCGTCCTTCTCATCGGAGGTTTTCAGCGGCGACGGCTACTGCTGCTCGATTTTTGGAGGAGAATCAAGAAATCCCCGTCTTGTAAGAGATAAGCTTATCGAGGAGATAGAACGCTGCAAAAAGGATGGCTTTGACGAGACCCGCTTCAATAACATCAAGAAAGCCTATTACGGCGCACTTATCCGCGACCTTAACGATGCGGAGGCTATTGCTACAAACCTGATAAATTCGGGCATGGAGAAGCTTTCAGCATTCGATGCTGTCGAGACCGTTGCAGCCGTTACCTTTGAGGACATGGCAAAACGCCTTGATAAGCAGTTTAATACGAAAAACGTTACAATTTCAATAATCGAGCCTATCGACGGCAAGGAGGAACAAAATTGACAAACACAGAATGGAACACTATATCTTTCCCAAATCTTGGCATAGAACTTCCTGTGTACAATACCGCTTTTACAATTTTTGGATTTGACATAAAATGGTACGGTATATGTATAATGCTTGGCGGAATTCTGGCGGTACTGTACTGCTTTAAACGAATGAAAAGCTTTGGCGTCGATGACGACAGAGCCATAGATGTGGTATTCTGGGGATTTATCGGCGCAATTATAGGCGCGCGGCTCTACTATGTCTTTATGTGCTGGGACGAATACAAGAATGATTTAACGCAGATTTTCAACACCCGCAGCGGCGGTCTCGCCATATACGGCGGAATTATCGGCGCGGTGCTGTTCGGAGCCATAGCCGCAAAGATACGAAAGGTCAAGCTTATGCCACTGCTTGATTTGGCTGGTATGGGATTCCTTATCGGTCAGGCGCTTGGCAGGTGGGGGAACTTTTTCAACCACGAATGCTTTGGCAGCAACACAACGCTCCCTTGGGGAATGACAAGTCCCAAGATCCAAGCCGACCTGCAAGCTCACATCTACGACATATACGAGAAAACAGGTGTTGAGGTAGACCCCGCTCTGCCTGTGCACCCCTGCTTTTTGTACGAGTCCCTTTGGTGTATTTTAGGCTTTGTACTGCTGCATCTGTACTCAAAACGCCGCAAATTTGACGGCGAACTGTTCTTTATGTATATCGGCTGGTACGGTCTGGGCAGGGTATTTATCGAGGGACTGCGCACCGACAGCCTTATGGTTGGACATTTGAGAATTTCCCAGCTTGTGGCGGGACTTTGCGTAATCGCCTCAATAGCGGTAATAATCGCAATGCGGCACAAAATAAAAATGGACGGCGAGTACGTTTTCTACAAGGACACCGACGAGTTCAGGCAAATCATCGCCGAGACAGAGGAAAAGTACAAAGCCGAGGAAGAAAAAAGAGCCGCAAAAAAAGCGGCAAAGTCCAAAGATGCAGAGCTTAGACCCGAGGACAGGCTTGTCGATGAAGAAGATGAAGAGAACCCCGAAAAGGAGGAAAATAACAATGGCGAAAATAATTGACGGCAAAGCGGTATCCGCAAAGGTAAAGGAGCAGGTACGCAAGGAGGCGGAGGTACTTAAAAATCAGGGTATTGAAATAGGTCTTGCGGTGGTTATTGTGGGGAACAATTCTGCTTCGAGAGTTTATGTGAACAACAAGAAAAAAGCCTGTGAGGAGGTGGGGTTTACCTCATATGAGTACGCTCTCTCCGAGGAGACCACCGAGGCTGAACTTTTGGAGCTTGTTGAAAAGCTCAATAATGACGACAAGGTAAACGGCATTCTGGTGCAGCTCCCATTGCCGAAGCAGATAAACGAAAACGCAATAATCAATGCTATCCGTCCCGACAAGGACGTGGACGCTTTCCACCCCGAAAATGTGGGACACATAATGATAGGCGATTTCAGCTTTCTGCCCTGCACTCCTGCGGGAGTTATGGAGCTTATCGCCGAAACAGGTGTGGACGTGTGCGGCAAAAACTGTGTTGTTATCGGCAGGAGCAATATCGTGGGCAAGCCAATGGCAATGCTTCTCCTGCACAAAAACGGTACGGTTACGATATGCCATTCCCGCACAAAAAATCTTGCGGAAATTTGTTCGCAGGCGGACATTCTCGTCGCCGCCGTTGGCAAGGCAAAATTTGTCACTCCCGACATGATAAAGGAGGGTTCGGTGGTTATAGACGTTGGCATGAACCGCGACGAAAACGGAAAGCTTTGCGGCGATGTGGACTATGCCGCTTGCTTTGATAAGGCGGGGTACATAACACCCGTCCCAGGCGGCGTGGGTCCCATGACTATCGCAATGCTTATGAGGAATACGCTTACAGCCTCTAAGATAAAGAATAATATCCAATAAAACAGCAATTTTTATCAATTCTCCTAATAATAAATATGTTATAATCATATTAGGGGGACGAACACTATTCTCAAAATATGGGAAAACGGCGGAGGATATATCGGACTTGAATACCGCTGTCCCGATAAGCCCTTTGAGTATTTGATAGGTATGTTCACTCCCGACAGTACAGCAGTCCCAGATGAATTTGACTGTGTAGATTTTTCTGTTATGTGTCTGGGTATCTGTTGGATATACTGCAAGGAGGACACGGTACACACCACAAGCGGCTGCGCAGCCGAACTGCAAAAGCAGGGAATAAAGCTTTGGAAAGACAACGATGGCGGAGTGTGGCTCTTTGAAAACGGTCTGTGTTCACGCTACACAACTCCCGATGAGAAAGGCAATATTATTATGGATTACTGCTATTACGCAGAATAAAACAGAATAACACCCCGCGAAAATGTTAATACTATTCGCGAGGTGTATTTTTTTGAAACGTTTATATGTAATTCTTTCTCTTTTTGTCATTGTCTCCGCAGTATTGGTGGCACGTCTTGCCCTGCTTATAAACGACGACGAAATAGCCGCCGTTTCGGTGGGCAAAGGCTC
>CAMWVF010000173.1 GCA_947177545.1 uncultured Clostridia bacterium
TTTATGGAAAGTGTTCATAAATTTTCCTTAAAAAAAATTATAAATTGTTATTTTTTTATCAAAAAATGTATTGCAAAATCTTCCGAAATAGGGTATAATTAATTAGATATTGATTAAAGGAGTTTTTCTATATGCAAATGGGAATGTCTTATGTCATTGCAGTTGTGATCACAGGTCTTATAGTCGTTTTCCTCGGACTTGTTCTGCTTATCGCTTTTATAAGCGCGATCGGTGCAATTTTCAAGAAAATTGACCAACAAAAGGCTGCCGCTAAAGCTGCCGAAACAGCGGAAAAATCCGCAGAAGCTCCAAAGGCTGTTGTAAAGCCTGTTGCTGCCGCTCCGGCTTCGGACAGCGATGAGGTCATTGCTGTTATTTCCGCAGCAGTTGCCATGATGGCTGCCGCTGACGGAACTTCCTACCGCGTCAAGTCGGTAAAGCCTGCCGCACAGAACGGTTCTTCAAGGTCTGCTTGGGCTATGGCTGGTCTTAGGGAAACCACAAATCCCTTTTAACAATTGCTGAAATTACTATAGAAAGGAACGTATTCGATGTTAGAGATTTTCAAGCAAGCTATTGTCGAGCTTGCCCAAACAAGCGGCTTCGCTGCTATCGGCTGGAAAGAAATTGTAATGATACTTATTTCTTTTTTATTTATGTATCTTGCTATCGCCAAGAATTTTGAACCGCTTTTGTTGCTGCCGATATCATTCGGTATGCTTCTTACCAACCTCCCTCTTTCGGGACTGTACAACCCCGATTTGTTCATAATAAATGAAGAGGGACACATTGACGTGCTGAACGTACTTACAAACGGCGGTCTCCTCGACCTGCTGTATCTGGGAGTAAAGCTGCAGGTCTATCCGCCTCTGATATTTTTGGGTATAGGCACTATGACCGACTTCTCCCCTCTTATTGCAAACCCAAAGAGTTTTCTTTTGGGAGCTGCTGCACAGGCGGGTATCTTCATCACCTTTATCGGTGCGGCTCTTTTAAATATGTCCGCGACGGAAGCCGGCTCTATCGCTATTATCGGCGGCGCGGACGGTCCTACTGCTATTTATGTTTCCAGTAAACTTTTGAAACCTACAGACACCATTGACACGGGTACTATCGCCCTTGCGGCATACACCTACATGGCGCTTGTTCCTATCATTCAGCCGCCTATTATGAGACTCCTCACAACCAAAAAGGAGCGTGGCGTTGTTATGGGACAGCTCAGGGACGTTTCCAAGACGGAAAAGATAATCTTCCCTATCGCAGTAACTATAGTTATTTCGCTGCTTGTTCCCTCTGCTGCTCCACTGGTTGGTATGCTCATGCTTGGCAACCTGCTGAAAGAAAGCGGTGTCTGCAACAGACTTGTTGATACTGCACAAAATGCTCTTATGAATATTGTTACAATTTTCCTTGGCGTATCCGTTGGTGCAACAACTCAGGCTGACAAGATCTTGAATCTTTCTTTTGCAAAGGTTATCATTCTCGGCGTTATCGCATTCTCTATCGGTACTGCGGCTGGCGTGCTTTTCGGAAAGCTTATGTATGTTATCACAAAGGGTAAGGTAAATCCACTTATCGGTTCTGCGGGTGTTTCCGCTGTTCCTATGGCGGCTCGTGTTTCTCAAAAGGTGGGCGCACAGGAAAATCCCACGAACTTCCTGCTTATGCACGCTATGGGACCCAACGTTGCTGGTGTTATCGGTTCGGCGGTTGCGGCAGGCGTACTGCTTAGCATTATTCACTAAATAAAAAGATTTGCCGGCAGGCTTTGACCTGCCGGCTTTTTTATTACTCATCACGATCAACGAAAATATTAATAATTTCCTTACCCATTATTTTAGCCATATGTACCGTCTGACCCGTGCCGCTGCGCCTCCTTTTTTCGTTGTAGTAGCACACGCAAACGTCCCCAAGCTCCGCAAGACGTTGATTTCGCTTTTTCATGCAGTACTTATAACAATGCGGCGAAACTATCTCCACACTGTCCGCGGCTTTGAGAATACGTTTGTACTCTTTTTTATCTTCACTGTCCCAATTTGCGATTTGCTCCCGCGGCGGACAGGGCAGTACCAAATGCAGCTTTATAAAAGGGAAATCTTCTTCCCGCATCAGCAGGACAAAGTTTTCAAAGGTCATATCCCAACTACGCGCGCCACCTGCATAAAAGTCTACAGTTCCCTCCGAAGCAAATTTGTGCAGCAGCCTTACAAGGCTGCGCATATCTTCGGTGTAAAATGACGTGGTTCTGTGTCCCGTAAAAAATACTTTTTTCATAATTTATCACTCCTAATCACATACTTGTGTTTATAGTATTAATTATACGATAAAAAATATTAAAAATCAAGTGTTTTTCGTATATAATATACGAAACGGTGTGAATAATATGACTACGCTTGAAAGAATAATTCAATTAAGGAATGAACGTGATTGGACAGAATATCGTTTGGCAGTAGAAGCAGAAATACCACAATCAACGATATCTTCGTGGTTTCAAAAAAATGTAAAACCGTCAAGTAAGTCTTTGGAGAAAATATGCAAAGCATTTAATATGACAATGTCACAATTTTTCGCTTTTGAAAGCGAGCCGGTAACTCTTACAGAAAAGCAGCGGCAGGTTTTGGAAAATTGGAACAAATTAAATTCCGAACAACAAGACATTATTTTAGAACTTCTTAAATCAATGTTACCATAAAAATAATGCAAGAAAAAACTTCCTGCATTTATTATTGTTGGGGCGGGATTCCCTTGCTTGCGAGCCCGTCCGAGCTCCCCCAACAATTGTAATGTAACCGCAGAACGAGAAACCCGTCCGCTACAAATACCGAAAAATAAGGCAGGAAAAAATTTCCTGCCTTTAAATATTTAACAACAATTTACTTTTTAGCGGGAGGAACCTGCTGGGCGTTGTTTGCGGCGACTTCCTTTATTGAGGTAACAAGTCCCGCAAGACCCTGTATCTCGGAGGGAATGATAATTTTTGTGGCTCTGCCGTCCGCGGCTTTTGCAAATGCTTCCAAACTTTTAAGGGCAATAACATTGTCCTTAGGATTGGAATCGTTCAGCTTTACAAGGCTGTCCGCAAGGGCGTTCTGGACGAGAGCGATAGACTCTGCTTCACCCTGCGCTTCGAGGATTTTCTGCTGTCTTACAGCGTCCGCACGGAGTATCATTGCCTGCTTTTCTGCCTCTGCGCGGAGGATTTCCGCTTCCTTTTCAGCCTCTGCACGGAGTATCTTGGACTCCTTTTCACCCTCTGCTACAAGCACCTGGGACTTCTTTTCACCCTCCGCCTGGAGAATTTTTTCACGTCTCTCACGCTCCGCCTTCATCTGACGCTCCATTGAATCCTGAATTTCTCTGGGAGGGATAATATTTTTAAGTTCAACACGGTTTACCTTGATACCCCATGGGTCGGTAGCCTCGTCGAGAATAGAGGTTATTTTTGCATTGATAATGTCACGGGAGGTAAGCGTGGAGTCCAGCTCCATTTCACCTATAATGTTACGCAGGGTCGTTGCGGTAAGATTTTCTATTGCCGAAATAGGTCTCTCTACGCCGTAGGTGTACTGCTTGGAATCGGTAATACGGTAGAAAACCACTGTGTCTATCTGCATTGTAACGTTATCCTTTGTGATAACCGGCTGTGGCTTGAAGTCCACAACCTGCTCCTTGACAGAAACACGCTTTGCAACCTTTTCAAAAAAAGGCATAACATAGTGGGGTCCTGCGTGGAGGGAACGTGAGTATGTTCCCAAACGTTCTATGACATACTCCGAAGCCTGAGGAACAAACTTAATTCCCGAAATAAGAATTAAAATAACAAGAATTGCCAAACCAATCAAAATGTAACCAAATGCGCCCATAATAAAAGTCCTTTCTTAATTTTCTTTGTTTAAATTTTTTGTATCGGACAGACCAGCTTCCACGATAAGCTTTGTGGAACGGATCTCCTTAACCTTGACTATTTCCCCCTCGGGGATATTTTCTCCGCTTTCTGTCACGGCAGACCAGTCCACACCGCCGAGCCTTACCCTGCCCTTTCCTGCGGCGTTGTCTATCGCTTCAATGACTACGGCTGTTTTTCCTATCTCCAGCTCGGAATTTGTTGGGATAAACTTATGTGGGAAAAGCTTTTTAAGCAGCGGTCTTGTGAACAGCAGGAGAAGTCCTGCCAAAATTGCAAAAACGATAAGCTGGACGGTAACGCTTGCCCCAAGAGAAGCTGCGATAAGCGCGCCCAAGGCTCCCGCCGCGAACCATATTGACACAAGAGCAAAGCTTGCCGCCTCGACGATAAGGGCTGCGACAAAAACTACTATCCATACTATTATCATACCGGTCATACTAAGCCTCCATTCATA
>CAMWVF010000174.1 GCA_947177545.1 uncultured Clostridia bacterium
GTTCCCATATTGTAGAAGAGACCGCGGAGTCCCTTAATTCCTCCGTTGAGGTCACAAGTCAGACTATCAGGCTTATCAACGACATCTGGGCGGCTTCCACCGAGCAGGCGGAGATGATCGAACAGGTAAACACGGGCGTAGAACAAATTTCGTCCGTTGTTCAGACCAACTCGGCCACCGCCGAGCAGTCCGCGGCTTCCTCCGAGGAGCTCAACGGTCAGGCAAACGCTCTTCTGGAGCTCACAAGCAAATTTGTTCTTAAAAAGAAATAATAGCCTGTTTTACAGGCTCTAAGGGGAGTATAACAAAAACAGAAAGGCTGCATAGTGATACGCAGCCTTTTTAATATATGTTTCGCGCAGATTGGGGAATTTTTTATTTTATGGAGGAAAGGCAATGAAAAGATTTATTTCATTTTTTACGGCGTTGAGCATGACTTTTATGCTGCTTGGTATGCTGAATATTTCGGCTTCTTTTTCTATTTCACACTCATACGAGCGGGCCTGACAACAGGAACTATGACAAAAAGAAAAAGGCTGCGTAGCGATACGCAGCCTTTCTATAAAAATCTAAAATACTTCTTTACCGTTATCAGCCTTTTGGGTAATGGTTATTTTTTTACTAAACATTGTCTTTCAAAGAATAAAACATATAAGTCCGCCGCAGCCCTCGTTGATAATGCGTTCCAACGTCTCCTGCAATTTCAGCCGCGCGTCCACAGGCATACGGTACAGCTTGTTGTGCAGACCCTCGTTCACAAGCTCGTGGAGAGACTTGCCAAAAATGTTGGACTCCCATATTTTTTGTGGACTTTCCTCGAACTCCTTCAAAAGGTACATCACAAGCTCCTCAGACTGCTTTTCAGAACCAACTATGGGGCTTACCTCGGTGACGATGTCCGCTTTCATCATATGAATTGAGGGCGCGGAGGCTTTCAAACGGACGCCGTATTTGCCACCCTGCTTAACTATCTCCGGCTCTTCAAGGGATAGCTCGTCAATAGTCGGCATAACGATCCCGTAGCCCGTGGCTTCCACCTCGGAAAGGGCATTTTCGATTTTCTCAAACCGTTTGCGTATGGCGGTAAGCTCCTTTAAAAGCGGCATCAGGTCGCTTTCCCCTGCTATCTCGATACCCGTTTCCTCACCGAGAATTTTATAGAAAAGATTGCTTTTCAGCTCCGCGTCTATTTCAGCGCTGCCCTTGCCGAGATCGATACCCGTTATAATTGCCCTGCTTATGTTTTCGCCGCCTGAAATATTTTCGGCAATGCCGTTTATATCACGGACGAACCTCACATTTTCCGCTGCGCTGCGGATCGCTCCGAAAACGTCGTTTTTGAGCCAGTGACCCTAGGCAAGACCAGTTATCCACTTAGGCATACGGATATTTATTTCCTTTACCGGGAAAGCGTACAGGACTTGTTTCAGAATACTGTTTATGTCGTTCTCCTCAAGGTCGACGCAGTTCACCGGCAGCACTGGGGTACTGTACTTTGCGGTAAGCTCTGCCGCAAGCTCCTTGGACTCCTTTGAGTCGGGATACAAACAGTTGAGCAGTACCACAAAGGGCTTGTTTATTGAATTCAGCTCACCGATAACGCGCTGCTCCGCCTCCTCGTATTCCTCACGGGAAATGTCTGAAATACTTCCGTCGGTGGTTATCACAAGTCCTATTGTGGAGTGGTCCTGAATAACCTTTTGGGTTCCAACCTCCGCAGCCATTGCAAACGGGACTTCGTCCTCAAACCACGGTGTGACAACCATTCGGGGAGCTTCATTTTCAATGTAGCCTATTGCGCTGGGAACGATATATCCCACGCAGTCTATCATTCTGACGTTAAATCTTGCCTTTTCTCCGATAGTCACCTCAACCGCTTCTTCGGGGATAAATTTCGGCTCGGTGGTCATTATGGTCTTTCCCGCTGCGGACTGGGGAAGTTCGTCCACAGCCCGCTCGCGGCGGTATTCACTTGTTATGTTTGGGATAACAAGCTGCTCCATAAACTTTTTGATAAATGTGGACTTGCCCGTGCGGACAGGTCCCACAACGCCGATATAAATATCGCCGTCGGTACGTTTTGCTATATCGCAGTAAATATCGTTATTGGTCATTTTGTTTACCTCCCGATCAAATTAAACAATTGGAATAAGTATCATTCCGCTGCCCGAAACTATCTCGTCGTCGATATCGTTTTCCTCCATGATAGCGGAAACGGAAGTGCCGTACTTCTTGGCTATTTCCCACAGATCCTCGTTCTCGTCCGTGAAATAAAGCTTGATCGCATAGTCGCCGTTTTTCTTGACGGGTTCGTCCTCGTCCACTGCAAGGTCGGTTATGCAGCATATATTTGCCGTACCCGTTATCTCTCCAGTTATTTTCAGCTCCGCCTTTGCCTCTACGCTGCTGTCGGAGGCAAGGTTATAGGAACATGAAATGGGAATAAGCTTTACCTCCGCTGAGGAGGAGGCGTCCAGACCATCGGCGGGGACGTTTGCTGTAAAGGGTTCCTCCTTTTCAAGCATAACAGGCTCGCCGTCGGTATTTTTCGCCATTACGCAGTACACCGCTGTGCCGCTTATTGCAATACAGTTATTTTCGGGGTCTGGCTTTGCGGCAACATTGCCTACAGTGCACCAAACGTCGTAAATACAGTCTATTCCGCCCTCAGTGTAATCAAGAGTACCCTTTGCAACGCATGAAGAATTTATTGGTCTGGGCGGCATCTCTATCTTAATGTCCGACTTCATGCTGTCGGTTTTGTAGGACGTTGAATACTCGTCTACTGCAAGCTCTGCGGAAGCCGTCCTGTACGCTGAACAGGTTATCAGAATGGTAACGGTACAGCAGGCTACCTTTGAGTTTCCGTCTCCGTCGGAGCGTGGTTCTATATCGCAGGAAATAATTTCCTCCTCAACGGCGCAGTTAAACCGCTCGTCGATACCCTCCAAGTCGATTATCTGTGAAAAAGGCAGGGTGAACTGCATGGACTCAACGCTGTCCGTATCGTCCTTGCGGCAGCTGTAAAGCATACTTATATAAGCTTCGCCCTTAGCAATAAGCTTGTTGGCAATGACCTTTTTGTCCCCCGAGGCAATGACCGCGTCGCTTCTTAAAATGTTCACGATAGGAGGTTTGGACATACCTAAGTCGAACTCCTCTGAAACGGTTATGCGCTTTGTGGTGTAGAGCTTGTTTGCGGGGAATGTTACGGGTATTTTTTTAAGCTGGATATTTCCGCCGAAAGCATCGCAGACTATCTCTTTTTTGTCCAGAGCAGTAACCTTTATTTTTATTGAGACCGCTCCCCTTATGTCAATTCTGCGGGAATTGACAGCGCGGCAGTTTATGTAGTCGATTTTCGGTACTATACATATTCTCGGATCGGTGACGGTCTTGCCGAACTCAACGGTTTTGGTGTAGGTCAGCTTCTGCTCAACGGACTGGACGGCGCTGCTGTTTTCGGCGCAGTACAGGACGCGTATATACACTGCCATTTCGTATGTAATTCTGTCCCCCGCTGCGCTGTAGGACAGTATTTTCGGCGAGGTCATACATTTGATTATTTTGAATATTTCGGGAAAATAATCGGGCAGCACGTAATCCAGTTCCACCGATTGCTCCTGTGTATCGTCGAAAATTACCTCCGCCGACGTAATTTCCTCTCTGTTTAATTTAAAGTCCATGCGTATTCCTCCTACTTTAGATAATCAGAATTAAGAAGCAGCAGACAGGAAACCATGGATAACCCTGCCAAGCTTCAACTGCTAAAATATTTATATTCTCTTAAGGGGGCTTGTATGACAGTATGTACAAGATTTTTTCGGATAACAAAAAAGCAGGTCGGATTGCCGATCTGCTTTTTTGATATATTTGATTTTGTATTTCATGACAGCAAGTCCCTCATAAGCTCGTCGGTATCAGTGTAAGCCTTTACATTTGGGTCACGGGCAATTCTGTCAGCCTCGAGCATAGCAGCCTCGGTCTCCGCGTTCGGTACGTCCTCCTCCGAAAGGGTATCCTTAAACATAAGAACAAAGCCCTCGAGCTGCTCGTCTGTAAGTCTGTCAACAATACTATATGCAAGTTCTCTTGTACTCATAAGCTCAGCTCCTATCATAATTTTTGTTAATATTATTATAATAATAGATTCCCCCTACTAAGCAGTTGTGTGATAGGAATTATCTGGAGTATTTTACACATTTTATTCGAGTGAAAAAAATGAAGTATTAACATTGAACAACGTGGGTTATTCTAAAATGCAGCTGAGTGAGGAGACAAGCAAAATAAAGAGCATATATGCTATTTTAATCTATAAAATAATAGAAAATACAAACTCATCAGCTCTGAAGGAAGA
>CAMWVF010000175.1 GCA_947177545.1 uncultured Clostridia bacterium
GCGGGGTTTTTGCGTTTTGTTTGTCATTTTTTTGTGTTTTGCGCGGCAGGCTACATTTTTTATGGGAATTTCCGTTTTTGAAGCAGTACCGAAAAATATCGAATATATCATAATAACCGCCGTAAGCTTCGTGGCGATGTGCGCGTCCACAATGTTCAGCGTGTCCATGATGACTGCGGTACAGCAGCAAACCCCGCCTAATCTTCTCGGTAAAATAATGGCTGTGATAATTGCCGTGTCAAGCTGCTCCCGACCTGTGGGACAGGCGGTTTACGGGGTACTGTTCGATGTATTTTCCGACAAGCCGTATTTTGTAATGATAGGCGCGGCAGTTTTGGCTATGGCTGTTTCGCTGTACTCCAAAAAGGTTTTTGCGGTTCTTGAAAGGGAAGCTGCTGTAAAATAAAACGCTTTTATATGATACATAAAACAGAAAATAATTTATCAAAAAAATAAAATTCTCCAACGAATGTATATTCCACTCCGTCAATCACACTTGCACGGTCATTTAGACGCACCCAGCCGCTCAAATAGACACAGTTTCTTACAAAAAGTCGAGGGATTTTAGCAAACTTGTGTGGTATTTACTTGTATTTTATTAAAATGATAAGCTTTATGAATATGAACCAATGCTACTCAAAAATAATTGTTTCATTCAATAAAAACTCAATCAGCCCGATATTCAGCACTCCGTTATCGTCATACCACCGTTTACGAATATCCTTACGGACGATAATTTTAGGAAAAGAGTCTCCGATAATTGAGAACGATCTCAGCTCCTGCTCGGCTTTAGCCTCGTCGGGAAGTGCAAACGCAGACTGGATATAGATTTTCTTACCGCCTGCCGAAGCAATAAAGTCTATCTCGCGGGATGTTTTTGAATAGCTGCCGCTTGCGTTTTTCTCGTTTGCATAGACCACGCCCACATCGACCGTGAAGCCGCGAATGATCAGCTCATTGTAGATGATGTTCTCCATTATATGAGTCATTTCCTGCTGACGGAACCCGATACGGGCATTTCGCAGTCCTATGTCCTCGCAGTAATATTTGTAGGGGTACTCAAAATACTTGCGTCCTTTCACGTCATAACGCTTGGCTTCACTGAAAAGGAAAGCGTCCTCCAAGTGACTGATATACGCGGAGATAGTGTTCTGGGCAATGTTCTCTCCGGTCTTGGAGCGAAGTGTATCTGCTATTTTCTTTGGATTGGTAAGCGATCCGACCGAAGAGCAAAGAAGATCAAGCAGCTTATCCAGTATATCCTCACGCGCGATCCTTCTTCTCTCAACAATATCCTTGATATAAACCTCGGAAAACAGCGAGGTCAGGTAGTTCACCTTTGCGGTATCATTGGGACGGGACTGCACCAACGGCATACCGCCGTAGAAAGCGTACTCCTCGAAAGCGTCTTCCTTGTCGCCGCCAACAGCGGAATAGTACTCCGCAAAGCTAAGAGGGTGTACTCGTATCTCGTCACTGCGTCCGCGGAATTCAGTCAAAATATCTTTGGAAAGCATCTTGGAGTTACTTCCCGTAACGTACACATCTAAGTTTGGCAGCGACCGCAAATCGTTAAGAGCGTCATAGAAGGTTATCTTCCTGCCGTCGGGATTGTATGGGTTTTTAACCTCGTCCGACATCTGTATCTCGTCAACAAAAAGATAAAATTGCTCACTCTTACCTTCGCACCTGCTGCGTACATATTCAGCAAGCGCAAGCGGATCGCGGTATTTTATATCCTTGGTAAGATCAAGCTCTATTGAAATGATGCAGTCAGGCGGAACGCTCTGCTCAAGCAAATAATTTCTGAACAGCACATTCAGCAGATATGACTTTCCGCAGCGGCGAATGCCTGTGACGACCTTGACCTGACCGTCCCACATATAGTTGATTATCTGTTGTAAGTACCTGTCTCTTTTTATTTCCACGATATCACCTCATTGAAAACTACGGCGAGTTTTGATGTTACTTTTCATTATTATACTACAACAGCGGTAAAATAGTCAACAGGTTTAAAATATTTTTATTAAAAACTAATGCGAGTTTTGCGATAAGTTTTCAATGTAATAGTATCTGAAAATTGTCAATCAGAGGACATCTTGGCGTAAATCATCTGTTCCATTAATAACAAGGCAAAAAAGAGAAATATTGACATAACGGTAATTTTGAGGTATACTGTATGTATGAAATATTTATTGATCGTTGTAGAATAAAAATTACATAGGTAATTCTTGTCGTGAAATCGGATAAAATACCATACGAGGTGAAGAAAATGTACAAAAATATTGATAAGCAAACCAAGCTGAATTTAAAGGATTTGGTGGACTACGCACAGGGACAGGTGGTCAGCAAGACACTGGTGCAGAACGATTATGTCAGCATGACAATTTTCAGCTTTGACAAGGGCGAGGAAATTTCAACACACGCGGCAGGCGGAGACGCTATGGTGACTGTGCTTGAGGGCAAGGGGAGATTTACCGTGGGCGGCGAGATTTTCCATCTCGAAGCGGGCGAAACACTGATCATGCCAAAGGATATCCCTCACGCAGTTTACGGCGAAGAACGCTTTAAAATGCAGCTGGTAGTGTCCTACTGATATGAAGACCAAATTTATACCAACTTCCATTCACACCTCACGTAAATACGCCATTTGAAACACCTTTAACTTTAAAAAATTTCAAATTGGTCAACAAACGGTCAATTTTAAGTTACACCGGCTTGCAATGAAAGCAGGTTCTTATTTTATCGTCTGCCTTGCTGTAACTTTGGGCAAAATTGGAATAGCCTTTGTAACCGCTTCACAGCAATGCTTGTCATTGTTTTTCAATGTATGAGCATAAATCTGCAAAGTCACATCGGGACGGACGTGCCCTGCCCTTTTAGCCGCGTCGGGAACGCTTATTCCTGCCTGAAGCTGCAAGCTTATTGACGTGTGTCTAAATTGGTGTGGGTGTATCTTCGGCAGACCGTGTTTCTTTGCAAAGCTTGTCAACCACATTCTTACTGTGTTCGGGTCAAGATAATCACCAAGCTTTGTGGGCGAATAAAATACCGCCATTGTTTCCATATCCCACTTGCTGCCGTACTCAAAGACCCGTTTTGTGTAGTATGTCCGATATTCATTCAGCATTTTCATAATGCTGTCATCCATATACAGCCAACGTTCCCCCGCAACGGTCTTACAGCCGTCCTCAACGTGCCTCCCGTTTCTGTCAAGCACAAAATGCTGGCAAATATGTATGCGGTTTTCAACAAAATCAATATGATTCCATTTCAACGCACATAACTCGCCAATACGGCAGCCCGTTGCAAGCAGTAAAGTGAAAAACACCTGATAGAAATAATTATTTTCACTTGAATACAACACTCCGAAAAACGCTTTTAAATCGTCTTCCGAAAGAGCTTTTACGATGGGACGTTCTTTTTTAGGCGGAGTAGCTGCACTTGCATAATTCCTCGGGATAATACCTTCCTTGAACGCCATGCCCATAACCATATGAATAAAAACGTGGAGTTCATGAACATATTTCTTTGAAACATTCGCCTCAATCATTTCGGTGTACGATTTATTGAGGGTATTAGGTGTTAGATTTTTTAGCTGAATGTGTCCGATAAACGGTGCAAGCCGCTTTCTGTGGTAACCGTAATTTACCGCAGTTGACTGTGCTAAACCCGCCTGCTCCTTGATTTTTATAACGTACTCCGCATAATTGTCAAAGGTCACACGAGCGTCCGTTGTAGTCATTTCCTCGATGCCTTTTTCAAAAACAGCTCCCTGCTTTTCGGCATTTTTGCGATTCCAATTTTCACTTTTATTTGGGTCGTATTTTACAGAAAGCGTTTTAAAAACCTGCTTTCCGTTCACGTCCCTGTGGTCGAACACACGAATACGATAGGACGTTATTTTGCCGTTCTTATTTTTTCGCTCCTGAATATTCATAACAACATCACCCTTTCGCTAAGAGTGATAAATTTTGCCTGTCTTATCATTTTTACCTCCGTTCCGACAGACGAATATATCGTATGATTATTATACCATGCTTTTTTCGCCGCGTCACTATTTTATAGAAATATTTTTGTAAATTTTTAAGATATTTTTACATACAGCGCTACAGTTCCTCCGATATGCCGTTTCCGCAGATGGGTATGCCTGTGTTCTGTCAATACAGACTTGTATCTCTCGCTGCTATATGATTAAATTGTCAAGATTCTAGAGCGTGTTCACATAAACCTATTGCAAAGCCAAAATAAATGTGATATAATAAAAACATGAAATTAACAAGAGAACAATATGCGAGGATAGAGGATTTAATGCCGATACCGCGCAAGAAACCGGAAATATCGAAT
>CAMWVF010000176.1 GCA_947177545.1 uncultured Clostridia bacterium
ATACCACATTTTTCTCAGATTGTAAAGATTTACGTAAACGCTTTATTGACTTTCGGGGCTTTTTATATTATAATTTTCTTTACAGGTAATTTATTTTTGGAGGTATTCTTATGAAAAGAAAATCAATAGGTACAAATTATTCAATGTGTGTACAGCCAACATTTATAATAGGAACTTATAATGAAGATAACAGTCCGAATTTTGCTCCTATCACTTGGGTAAGCGCAACCTGTGAGGGCAAAGAATATCTGTTGGTAGTCAGTATGTTCGGAACGAAAAAAACCAAGCAAAACTTAATACGTACAAAATCGCTTTCCGTAAATTTGGTAAGCGTAGATATGTTAGATCTTGTTGATTATTTTGGAATTGCCGAAAAAAATACAAGCAAACCCGAATATTCATATGAAAATAGCGGATTTGTGTTTGCTCCCGTTCTGGACAAAAGCCGCTGGGTATATGAATGCGAGGTCGTTTCCTCTGTAAAAACAGGCGCGTCCGATACATTTTTTTGTAAAATAAAAAATATTCAGATAGACGAAAGCATAGATGTCGGAGGTACCTTTGACGTTGACCTTACAAAGTTTGACCCTGTAATTTATTCGGGGCAATATCATTCTCTTGGAAAGCATCTCGGTAAAATAGGAGATTTTTTAGAAAATAAAGCAAAATAATAATTCCCATTAAAAATTACCCCGAAAACTTATTTTACAAAGGTTTTCGGGGTGTTTTGTAATATTTGCATTACTTTTGTCTCGGCTGATAAACCACAGCATTCTGCAAAGCCTCGCCATTAAAAAATTGCTTCAGATTGAACAGCGTGACCTCGGCAATTTTATTCAGAGCTTCGTTCGTAAGAAAAGCTTGGTGGGACGTTATTATAACGTTCGGCATTGTGACACGCAGCGCAAGAACGTCGTCCTGAATGACTGAACCCGAATAGTCCTCAAAAAACATATCAGTTTCTTCTTCGTAAACGTCAAGACCTGCGCCGCCGACACGCTTGTCCTTTAACGCCTGCAAAAGCGCGTCGCTGTCGATAAGCTGACCTCTTGAAGTGTTGAGGATTATAACGCCGTCCTTAACTTTGGAAAGACTTGCCTCATTTATGATATACCGCGTTGAGGAGGTCAGGGGACAGTGGAGAGAAATAACGTCGCTTTCTGTCAGGAGCTTGTCCAGTTCAACGTATTCTATATTGTGACCCTCGGCAGGGTAGGGGTCGTAAGCAATAACGTTCATGCCGAAGCCCTTGCAGATGTCGATAAAAATTCGACCTATCTGACCCGTACCGATAACCCCTGCGGTCTTGCCGTGGAGGTCGAAGCCTGTCAGTCCGTTAAGGCTGAAATTAAAGTCGCGGGTGCGGATAAACGCTCTGGGAATTTTTCTGTTTATCGCAAGGAGCAGAGCCATGGTATGCTCCGCGACAGCGTATGGTGAATACACGGGGACGCGTACCACGTCAATTTTGTCTTTTGCATATTTCAGGTCAACGTTGTTGTATCCCGAACAGCGCATAGCAATAAGCTTTACGCCTATTTCGCAAAGCTCGTCAATTGTCTCGCTTGAAATGTTGTCGTTAACGAACGCCACTATTGCTTTGCAGCCCCTTGCGGCGTGCGCCGTGTCCGGAGTAAGCTTGGACTCGATATATTTTATTGTGTAATCGGTATTCAGCTTGTCGAACCATACCTTGTCGTAGGGCTTTGTATCAAAAAAAGCTATTTTTTCCATTTTAAATATTTCCTTTCGGTTGATTTAAAAGTAGTATATGCAAAAAATCAAATATAATGATTTTTTTAAATAAATTGCTGTAAGAACCTGTATTCACAACTGCACAAGATTAGTGTGCGGATTTTCGGGCAAAATTTTCCGAAAAGACGTGCGCTATATTTTGTAAGTGAAATTGTACAAAAAAATTACTGCCGAACATTTATGTCCGACAGCAATTTTTAAGGAAGATTAGGAATTATATTTCAATAGGAAAAACCTAAAGAAACCATAAGTTTTTATGTACCGTTACTGATTTTCGTACAAATAATTCTGAACCCTGTTCTGTATCATCTGCGCCACGTCTTCCGCGGACTTTGAACCGGAAAAATACGCCCCAGCTTCCTCCGTGACGATATTCGTCACCGTGTAGTTGTACCTGTTTATCTGTGTTGTGGAGGTTATGATTTCCATAGTCTTGTCAATGTCCGCCTGAGTTGGTTTGGAGTCCTCTATATTATAACCTGACGTGCCGAGCGCCATTGAACCTATTATTGTAATTCTTGTAGACTGCGGGTCAAATTCCTTCATATTTCTTTGAGCTTTCTTTTCAAGAGACGCTTTTCTTACAGGAAGTTCCCCAACGCTGTCCTGATAATCTTCCGTCAAAAGGCTGCGGACAAATTCCCATGCACCATCTTGATTTTTGGATTTTGCCGAGATGGCAAATCCTCCGCTTACGTCAAACGCTGCTCCCAAGCCTGAAAATGTAGGGAAACCGACAGATGTTACCTTTTCGCCGAAAATTTCATGTTCGTTATAGAAAATATCGGAAAAATCCGTGATATATGTAATAAGCATAAGCGTTTCCTCGTTAGCATACATGGTGCGGTATCTGTCCCAGAAAGCGTCGTTAAAATAGCCGTCCAGATCCACGCTGTTCAGAAAACCGTTTGCAAATTCCAGAAGCTCTATAAAGTAATCGGAGGTAAAATCGCACTTGCCTGTCTTGTAGTCGATAAAATTATCGCCGCAAAGCTCCATAGCGTGTTCTAAAATATTTTCCTTTGTAGTACCTGCAAAAATTTCTGTACCCTCGGGACGTGCCTGCATAATTTCGTTTATCCGCTTGAAGTCAATGCCTGTCTCCTTGCCGAAAATCGAGGTCTTGCCTATTGCGGTAGAAATTTTAAAGGAGTCTGTAAAGCGGTAAAGCTTGCCGTCGATTTCCATAGCAGTCATAAGATTTGGCAGGAAATCCTCACGGTTTATAGTATCGTCTTTATCAATGAATTCGTATAAATCCGTAAAAATACCCTTTGCAGCGTAGCTTTCAAACGGCACCGAATTGTCTGTTATAAGAATGTCGGGGATATTGCCCGAGGTTATGTCGCTGTTGAGCTTTGTAATGTAGTTCTCTGTGGTGTATTTTTTTATCACGATTCGGTACTTGTCGTTCTCCATGTTGAATTTTACCGCCTGATATTCAAGCATTGAGTTTATGGAATAGATTGAACCTGCGACTAAGATTTCCGTTTTGGGCGGGAGCGTGGAAGCGTCCACAGGATAGATTGCCGTGATAAGCATATTTTTTGCAGGGTAGGACTGTCCTATGCCGATAAAGCTGCCGTCCTCGCCCGCGGGGATCAGCTCGCTTATTTCCTGCTTGCTCACATCGGAATTTACGAAGTTGAATATCTCGGTTTTCACGCCGCTTTCAAGGTCAAAGGAGTACAGACTGTTGCTGTCCTCCACGTAAATATCCACGTCGTCACGACCGTTGTAGGGGACGATATCATAATCAAAATCGTATCCCTGAACAATGTCGATATTTTCTCCAAAGGACTTTTTCTCCATGTCGATTTTGTAAAATTCGGAGTAGCTTTCCTCGCCGTATGCGCTGACGTAAACCTCTCCCGACGCGGACTTCACAAGCCTTCTTATGCCCTCGTCCCACTTGATGTCAAAGAGGTAATTTCCGTCACCGTCCAGCAAAATAAGCTGATAATAGCCGTTTACGATTATGTTTCCGTTTGGGGCAACGGCAATGCTTTCCGAAGAAAAATAATTAACCTTGTGGTCGTTTATTGCCGAGGTTATATCCGTTTCGGATACGGACGTTCCGTCGGTCTTTATTTTTTTCAGCATATAGTTTATAAGTGCGTCGTCGTTTTCATTCTGAACATTTTCCTGTAATGGGGACTCGACGTACACAATATTTCCCTCGCTGTCAAAATCGAAGCTGTTTATGTACGTTTCTCCCGAATTAAGCGGAACGGTCTGCAAGTCGCTGCCGTCAAGCTTTGTTGAGTTAAGCTCGCAAAAACATTGGTCGTAATAACCTGTATCAGGGTCGATATTTCCGCTTGGCTTTGCGGTGAGAAAGTACAGTCTGCCATCTCTGACAACATATCCGCTGGTATCGTCTGACGCCACGCCGCTGACGGTGTACCGCTTTGCACGGTAGACAATTCCCGAGGCGTTGAAATTGCCTGCGTTGTTCACATCTCCGCCCTCCTTTTTGCAGGCGGAAAACGCTGTCAGAAGCATTGCCGCGGACAGCGCAGCTCCCAAAATTTTTCTAAGTGTTGGTTTCATAAGTAAATCAAATCCTTTCTATTCTAT
>CAMWVF010000177.1 GCA_947177545.1 uncultured Clostridia bacterium
AGTAACAGCAGCGCTGGTGCCGCCTCTCATATTAATGCAGTATATATCCTGCATATTGCAAAGAGACGAAAATAAATTCGAGTACCCTGCGCAGGTAGCTGTCTTGGTTTCAAGCACCGTTTCAAGGCTTATTATTTCCTCATTAACACTTGTACTTGCTGCTACCTCATTGTAATAAACATTTTCCGCAACCCAATAGGCAATTTTTCGTACCTTTTCATATTCGTTTTCCTCGCCGTCGCATATTGCATTCGACAAAACGCGGAGCTCATCCAAAACTGCCTCGTGGACTTTCAAATCATTTTTTACCGAAACATAATTTGTACAGAATTTATCGCCGTATTCAACAACATCTTTAAGTTTACCTGCATTTTGTTCAATAATATCAGCGAAAATCCTGTTCATGTTATCCGGATCTTCGGTCAAATCAATAACTAATCTGACAACTCCGTCAGGCTCACTTAAATTATTTTCGGCAGCATAAGCTTCACTATCGGTTACAGCTTCATTTTTCTTAACCATACTGTCAACACTCTCGGAAAAATATTCGGACTCTCTTGGAAAACTGTAAACGGAATAAGAACTATTGTCATTTACTGTCGCGCCGTTTGCGGACGCATTATCGCCGTCGTTTTTAAAAATACCGCTTGTAATTATAATCATAATAATCGCGATAACCGCTATTGCTGCAAGCACCGCAAATATTATTCCGCGGGAATTGACATTTCCTTTTTCCATATTATCCTCCACGCCTATTTAAGCTCAACTACGGTAACACCGTCCTCCCCCTCCCCGAAGCGTCCGAGACGGAAGCTTTTTACCGACGGGTGAGATTTCAGGTGCCTGTGTATTCCCTGACGGAGAGTACCCGTACCCTTGCCATGAATTATAGTAACAATGCCCGCTCCCGCAAGTACGGCGTTGTCAAGGAACATATCAACCTCGTGTATGCCCTCGTCCACCGCGCTGCCTCTTATGTCAAGCTCTAATGAGGAGGAACGCTCCATTTTGCCGCGAACATCCTTGGTAGATATTTTTTTGTTTTGGTAAGTAACCTTTTCGGGTTCAACAAGGCGGAGCTTTTTAACACTTATCTTGGTTTTCATAATTCCCGACTGAACGTATACCATTCCTGAGGAATCGGGTTCTCCCGCAAGAATACCCTTTTTGTTCACACCGACAATAACAACGTTGTCCCCGCGCTTAAAGGGTCTGGGAGGAACGTACTCTTTGATTTCGGCATCGGTGACAGGATTCGCCGTATCGAACATTTTATTAAGGGCGGACTTGTTCTTCGACCTTGCGTTTATTGCAAGCTGTGAGAAATTGTCCTTGTCCCTTTGCTTTTTTATGTCGTTCAGCTCATCGATAAGAGCGTCCGCCTGGGCGCGGCAGCTTTCAACGATACGCATTGCCTGCACCCTCGCCTTAGAAATTTCGTCCTCCTTGCTTTTATTAAGACTTTCGATTTCCTTTTCAAGCTCCGCAAGCTTTTGTTCCTGCTCCCGCTTTAGCTCGGCAGTCTCACGTTCCCTTTTTTCAAGCTCTATCCGTGTTTCTTCAAGCTGGGCGATAACTTCTTCAAAACGCTGATTTTCTGTGGAAACAAGTCGGTTTGCACGTTCTATGATACTGTCGGGAATTCCAAGCTTTGATGAAATCGAAAAAGCGTTTGACTTTCCGGGAGACCCTATAATAAGTCTGTAGGTAGGCTGCATTGTTGCCGAATCAAACTCGCAGGAGGCGTTTTCAATACCTTCCCCCTCAATAGCGTAAAGCTTCAGTTCCTGATAGTGAGTTGTAACAAGCAGTCTGCTGCCCTTGTTTTTCAGATCCTCAATTATAGAGACAGCAAGAGCCGCACCCTCCACAGGGTCTGTCCCCGAACCAAGCTCGTCAAAAAGAATGAGGGAGCTTGAATCCGCAATTTTGAGTATCTCCGCAACATTTCCGATGTGTGAGGAAAATGTGGAAAGGCTGTTCTCAATGCTCTGACGGTCGCCTATGTCCACAAGAATATTGTCAAAAACAGAAATCCTGCTGCCGTCCCCCGCAGGGATAAGTAAACCGCACATCGTCATAAGCGTAAGCAAGCCCACGGTTTTCAGTAATACCGTCTTACCACCCGTGTTGGGTCCCGTAACTATCAAAGCCTGATAATCATACCCAAGCTTTATATCTATAGGCACGACCTTGCTTTTGTCGATAAGCGGGTGTCTTGCTTTTTTCAGATATATCTGACCGTTATCGCATATTTCAGGGACGCTTGCCCTCATCTTTGCGGCAAGGTTTGATTTTGCAAAGTACAAATTAAGCTCCGCGCAGGTGAGATAATCATTTGATATCTGCTCCGCATATGCCGCGCAGTCCGCGCTCATTTCCGCAATAATACGCTCTATCTCGTCCTGCTCCTGCCCCTGCAAAACACGTATCTCGTTGTTTGCCTCAACAACGGAGATAGGCTCCACAAAATAAGTCGCACCGCTTGACGAGGTAGCATGGACAAGTCCCTGAATATTCCCCTTATGCTCTGCCTTAACAGGAAGAACATACCGACCGTCACGTATTGTAACTATATTTTCCTGCAAGGATTTCTGAACATCCGCGCTTTTTACAAGCTTGTCAAGGCTTTCGCGAATTTTAACTCCCGCCTGTGCGATTTTCCGCCTGATATTTGCAAGGGCAGAGCTTGCCATATCGGAAATTTCCTCCTCGGAAATTATCGCGTCCTTTATCTTGTCCTCCAAATATTTATTTGGAGACAGAGACGCAAAAAGATAGCCTATCGAAGTCTCCTCGTCCTGACAGGAAACATACCAGTCCGACAGCATTCTCACCTGATAGAGCATCTGAGCAATATCAAGAAGTTCCCGCAGAGTAAGGCTTGCCCCCGATTTCGCACGGTTAAGAGAGCCACGCACGTCCTTAAAATTACAGAATGCAGGAGTGCCGTATTTTACCGACAAGTCAAATGCGTCGGAAGTCTTTTTTATCTCGCTCCTTACCTTGTCAACGTCGGTCTGCGGTTCGAGGGACAAGGTCATTTCCTTGGTAAGCTCGTTTGAAGCCTCCTCCGAAAGCATTTCCAGTATTTTATGTAATTCAAGAGATGTGTAATATTTATTCATTGTTTTCATTTGTTCCTCCGTCTAAGTACGTATTTTCATCTTCACATATTTTTTTGTAAAAATCAAGCGCTTTAAAGCTTCTTGAAAGACGTGCCAAAATATATTTTTCCGTAATTTCATTAAGCAGCATTTGGGACTGCTCCCCCAGTTTAAAATTAAAAAGCTTGTTTTTGTCCGAAAGACAAATATACCTAAGCGTATGCAGGACGGTTTTCGTCAGACGGATATGATACTCGTTTTCCTCAAATCCTCTGCCGTAAAAATGATCTCCGCATAAAAGACAGCAGCGTTCAATCAGAAAAAATATTTCCTCCGCCTCGTATTTGTAACAGTCACGGCAGCCTATAAGCTGCGGCATCATTCCTATTTCCGCAAGAAATCTAAGTTCAAATACACTTTTAAGGAACTCACAGCTTCTCGTCCCCTCAGAAAGAAAGTGCAGCGAATTCAGCAGCAGGCTCATTGCGTCCTTTGCGCTCTGACCCGTGGTAACGCAGTACTTGGATATTTCAATAAAATATTCAGCAAGCGCAAGCTTTTTCATATCGAGCCGTATCTCGTAGAAAACCCTTATCGGCTCGCTGCTGTTAAGATAAAACCGTTCGCCCCGCTTGCTGAAACAAAATTTTCCGTATGAAAGAAGCTGGGTAGAGGCGTTGTTTTTTCCCGTGATTTTTCTTGCGCCCTTTGCGCATATTTCAACAACGCCGTACTCAGCTGTCAGAATGTCAATAAACTTGTCGCTTTCGCCAAGACTACGTTCTGCTATTACCAGTCCCGTCACTGTTATCAGCATTGGTATGCTCCCCTTTAATGTTTGAAAAATATTTAGTAGGGATACCCTTGTAATCAAGGTAATCCGTCACACGTCCGCTAAGCTCGAACTTATCCCATTTATTCTCATTATAGTTGTCTATCCTAGTATAGCCCTCCTTAATTAAAGCTCTACTATAATTATTGCCCTGTAATGTTTTACATATTAGTGGAATTATTTGATAAACCAAAATTGCGGATAAGACCTTCCTTATTTCTCCAGTCCTCCTTGACCTTTACCCAACACTGGAGATTGACTTTTATCTCGAAAAAGCTCTCTAAATCCTCCCGTGCAAGCTGTCCTATTTTTTTCAACATAGCGCCGCCCTTGCCGATTATCATGCCCTTGTGAGACTCCCTTTCGCAATACAAAACCGCAGAAATAT
>CAMWVF010000178.1 GCA_947177545.1 uncultured Clostridia bacterium
GGGTTATAATATATGTAATGATTGGAGTATAATTTTTAAGGAAGTTTTCCCCAAAAAGGAGTGTTATAAATGAACAACGAACAGACCATGACCTTTTCGGTTATCGAGGATACAGAGGGCGAAATGAAAAAAAATCTTACCATTATTTATGACGCTCTCCGTGAAAAAGGCTACAATCCTATAAATCAGATAGTTGGTTATATTCTCTCCGAGGATCCGACATACATAACCACATACAATAACGCCAGAAGCCTTATCCGTCACATTGACAGAGACGAGCTGCTTCAGGTGCTGGTGAAATCTTATTTGGGCGAATAAACAAGCAGTCCGCCAAATAAGCTTAAACGATATGTGCGTTATGGATTGGACATAATTTCATAACGCATTGTTTGTTTTTTGACCATATCGTTTCCAAATTGTAATAATTTACTGCGATTTGTAACCGTTTTGTAATTTCATTTTGGGAAAAAGTATGTTATAATATAGTAGTAATAAAATTTTTCGGCACGCTTATACTATTATTAAATAAATTAAATAATGGAGGAGCATATGCTGAAAAAATTTATTGGAATTTTAAAGTACTCTCTGGCTGCCGCGGCTTGTATCGGAATGGTTTCCATTACGGCTTACGCTCTTGACAATACCTGCAAGGGCTACGGTCAGGGCAGAGATGTGGACGAAAATAACCGTCCCGTAGGGGCGGAGATGTTCAACAGCGAAATGTCGCAGTACGGCGGCTACGCAATGTTCGACGACAACGGTAAGATCGTCTTGACTTTTGACCAGGGCTATGAAAATGGGTACACAACACCTATTCTCGACGCTTTAAAGGAAAAGGACGTGAAAGCGGTCTTTTTCGTGACGGGAGATTACGTCAAGCGTAACGCCGACCTTGTTAAGCGAATGATCGACGAGGGACACGTTATCGGCAACCACGGAATGGCTCACGCATCATTGCCGAATTTGACCCGAGACGAGGCGATAAACGAGATTATGTCTCTGCACGATTATGTGGTGAATAAATTTGGCTATGAAATGAAGTATTTCCGTCCCCCCTGCGGAGAATATTCGGAGCAGGCGGTGGCTTTAGCGCAGGAGCTTGGTTACACCACAATGCTCTGGAGCTTTGCATACAAGGACTGGGAGGTAAACTGCCAGCCCGACCCCGCGGAAGCCTTTGACCGTGTAAGCGGCGCGGCGCACGGCGGAGCGATATATTTGCTGCACAGCGTTTCGGCGACAAATGCGGAGATTTTGCCGCAGGTCATTGACTGTCTGAAAGAGCAGGGCTATGACTTCTGTCTGCCCGAAGTTTAACATTTGATTTGTCATAGGGAAGTTCCCGCCTTTTTATAGGGAGCGTCCCGTTTAAATGATTTTCGATACACACTAATGCAGATAGTGTTTATCCGAACTCCTTGTTTTATTTTATTTGATTTTGGCGGAACGGCACTAAACGTTCCGCCGCTTTTTTTGCACAAATTCCGTGAAAGCTTGTTATACCTCAAAAGCCGATGTGCGGTATATCTTAACAAAACAAAGCCCCCTGTCAAGGAGGCTTTGAAAATATGATGTTGGGCGGTTATTATGCAGGGTAAGCCGAAAGGAGTATTCCCTCGCTGCTGAAGGTATAGGTCTTGCCGGAAATTTTATAAACTCCCGTTACAAATCTGCCGTTTTTGCAGTAGTATCTGAAGCCCTCCATATCTAGCCAGCCTGTGTATGTTCCCGTGCAGACGCCACTGGATTCAAAGGTGTAGCGGACGTTGCCGATTATCATATTCTGTGTGATAGCCGCGCCGTCCATGCCGAAGAAATATTTTTTGCCGTTAACGGTTTTCCAGCCTACATAGTAGGAGCCGTCCGACTGGACATAATATTTTTTGCCGCCGATATTGGATATCCCCTCTGGAGCATACTCGGGAAGGATATACTCCTCTGCGCTGCAATATGAGAAAGCGTTTTCCGAGTTTGCCGTAAGCACAAAGTATCTTCCGCCCTGCTTCCAGTAGTAGTTAAAGCCGTCGCGGTATACTGTCCTGCCGTTCACCTTTTGTTTGTATGCTGAATTTTTTGCGGAGTTATAGATAGTTTTGCCCGCAGAGCTTGTACCGTAATCAAAAAGAGTGTAGCTGCCGTTTGAAAACGTGAATGTCACGAAAACAAACTGCTCTGTGAAGCAGATATTGCTTATGCTGCTTCCGTAATCAGAAAATCCTGCGGGTATCCAGACGGACTCAACGTCGTACATTTCGGTTGACATATCCGTCCAAGGGTCACGGAGAATAACGCTGCCGCCATGAGAGCCTACGTACTCGCTAAGGTCGTCCAATGAGGTAAATCCCACAGAAGGGTTACTGCCCTCGACCCAGAACCCCGGAGGGTTTGCAGCTGCCGCTGTAACATGTACTGTCGATATTGTCATAACTGCTGCCGCCATTAATGCTAAGATTCTTTTCTTTTTCATAATTATCTATCCTTTCTGAATTTGTAATTTACAGGAATTTTATCTTCCTATAATAAATACAATTCAGAAGCACGAAATTTTTCACGATTTCAGGAAAATTATTTATTTTACAATTCAGTAAATGTTTGTTAATTTATTTACTGTATCGCCCAAACGTCGCTGTCAAAGTCCAAAACCATGCCGCAGGAAAAAATATGTCCTCGGCAGACTCAATCTTAATTTTATATATACCCCTTTTGACTTGACGGTATTCATTGTGGTCTTCAATTTCATCATGTGCTTTTTCAAAGCAAATCTCCTTTGCGCGTTTGATAATTTCCTTATTTGAGAAATTCTCCTCGTACACTGCGGAACAGCCGCAGTGCAGGGCGGTACACAAAATAAGTCCGCAAAAAAAATTTTTCATAAAAATTCCCCCAAATATTACATTATATTTATTAAGTATCATACATTCTCCAACTTGTAAATACTATATAAAAATCTGTAAACAAATTGTAACCAAAAAAATTTGCCAAAACCCTTGCTAAATTATTGAAAATGGTGTAAAATAGTATTGTATAGGACGCTATGCGTACAGCGCCGCGTCCGACAAACTTTAATATGAAAGGATGTCATTGCAATGGCAGGTTTAAACAAGGTCACAGTTGACGACATTAACGTAAAGGGTAAAAAGGTTCTCGTTCGCGTGGACTTTAACGTTCCTCTCAAGGACGGCAAGATCACCAACGACAACCGTATTCAGGCGGCTCTCCCCACTATCAAGAAGCTTATCGCTGACGGCGGTAAGATAGTTCTTTGTTCACATCTGGGCAAGCCCAAGAACGGCCCCGAAGACAAGTTCTCACTTAAGCCCGCAGCAGACAGACTTGCAGAGCTGCTCCCCGGCACTAAGGTAACTTTCGCTGCTGACGACACAGTTGTAGGCGACAACGCTAAGGCTGCTGTATCGGCTATGGCTGACGGCGATGTTGTTGTTCTCCAGAACACAAGATTCAGAGGCGCTGACGAAACAAAGAACGGCGAGAACCTCTCCAAGGAGCTTGCTGAACTGGTTGACGGTCAGGTATTCGTTATGGACGCTTTCGGTTCCGCTCACCGTGCTCACGCTTCCACAGCAGGCGTTACAAAGTTTGTTAAAGAGACAGCGGTAGGCTACCTCATGCAGAAAGAAATTCAGTACCTCGGCAACGCTGTTGAGGATCCCGTTCGTCCCTTTGTTGCAATTCTCGGCGGAGCAAAGGTTGCTGATAAGCTCAACGTTATCTCCAACCTTATCGAAAAGTGCGACACACTTATCATCGGCGGAGGCATGGCTTACACATTCCTCAAGGCTAAGGGCTATGAGGTTGGTACTTCTCTCGTTGACAACGAGAAGATAGACTACTGCAAGGAAATGATGGCTAAGGCTGAAAAGGCAGGCAAGAAGCTGCTTCTTCCCGTTGACACAACTATTGCCGCTTCATTCCCAGATCCTATCGACGGCGACATCGCTGTAGAAGTTGTTGACGCTGATAAAATCCCCGCTGATAAAATGGGTCTTGACATCGGCACAAAGACAATGGAACTTTTTGCTGACGCAGTTAAGTCCGCTAAGACAGTAGTTTGGAACGGTCCTATGGGTGTGTTTGAGAACCCCACACTTGCGAAGGGTACTATCGCTGTTGCAAAGGCTCTTGCCGAGACAGACGCTACCACGATCATCGGCGGCGGCGACTCCGCAGCGGCTGTAATGCAGCTTGGCTTTGCTGATAAGATGTCACACATCTCAACAGGCGGCGGAGCTTCCCTCGAATACCTTGAGGGCAAGGTTCTTCCCGGTGTTGACGTAATTGCAGGCAAATAAGTTTACCATATAAAT
>CAMWVF010000179.1 GCA_947177545.1 uncultured Clostridia bacterium
CCATTGCAAGACGCTTTTCTGCTTCCACAATATCCGTCTGCGCCCTTAAAATAGCAAGCCGCTTTTCATACTCCGAAAAATCGGGAGGAGTAACATTATTGACGATTTCCGTTGTATCTTCAAAGGAACGCGTCTCCGAAACAGTCTCACCGTCCGCGCGGCACTCAACGGAAGTCCCCGCATAGCAGGGCTGCATTGTGCGGTCGATAAGAGACACCTCGAACATATCAAGGCTTGTAAGCTTGCGGCGGGGAATATCCCCCGCACGTTCCTCCCGTTCCTCGCCGTTGACATACATACCGAACGACCAGCCCGTGAACTCGCCGTTCCGTGCCTTTTCGATAGCCGCAGGGTCGGTTATAACAGCGTGCGCCCGCAAGCCGATACTGTCTTCTTTGAGAGTAAGCTCTCCGCTCCCAGTGGAACCAAGCCGACGGTTTTTATCGTGATTTATCAGCAAATCCACATTGGAGCGGTTTTCAAGAGACTTTTTAAAAGTCCCCGGCACGACCTGCTCAATGCACTTGTCGGGAAACATAGGCGATTTTGGCATAATTGGACGGCTGTCACGTCCCACCGCGTTTACATAACCGTCAATAATAACGCTGTCGTTTCTGATTTCAATTTTCATATTATCACTTCCCTTGTATATCAATATCCTCGTCCGCCTCGGTTTGGGTAAGACGGTACGCATTTTTAAGATACTCCCGCCCCTTTTCCGTCTGCGAAAGCCTATAAATAAACGCGTCCCGCAGGATAAGCCAGTATTCCGTTATCAAGATATTGTCTATCTCGTACAAGCTTATATTTGCATAATCAGCGGCAAGCTTGTCAAGCTCAGTGTATATCGTGTACTTCACATCATTTGGAGATTTTTCCGTCTTGTAGTACGGAAGCGTTAAGTCCGTTTCCACCCGCAAACGTTCCATTTTGCTGATATACGTTTCCACAAGCTTACGGCATTCATATAAAGGCAGCGGAACGCCCTCTAAAAGCATTCCGCATACCTTTTTGTGATCCTCGACCGACCTACACCCTTTAAGCATATCCCAGACCCGCTTTGTGCAAACGGGAACTTTATACATCCCGCTCAAAAGTTGTACGGGAATATTTATATTTTTTAACAAGACCATAAGCCTTAAAATACCGATTTGTCGGAAACAGTATTTGTGCTTTCGACTTCGTCTTCGGATTTCTGTTCAGACGGCTGTGTAGTGCTCTTTCCCAGCACTAAGGATTTAACCTCAGGTGTTGCTTTGCGGAAATCCTGCAAAATAAGAAGCGTACCCTCACTGTCCAACGCCTCTGCACGGAAAAGAGAGTCGATAACAGTAGCCTTGTCCTGCTCAAAGCTAAACGTGAAGCCCTCGGTATTTTTTCCGATAATAGCAACCCGAAGCAGATGGCTGTGGTGCTCAAAGCAGATAATATACCGCTTGTTGTTCTGATTCCCCAAACCGCCGATTTTTACCGTAACGATACCCGTATCCTTATCAGTATTGACCCTTGCAGTTGAGCAAAGCGTTGCAAGAGTCTCACCGTTCCATGTCATCATTCCCGATTTAAGTGTAACCTTTTCCTTTGTGACCTCTTCGATAACAACATAGCCCAGGTCGTCCTGATCCTCTGTTTTCTCTGTAGAATATTCGATAGAAGCTCCGCCTTTTATCCTGCCAAGCAAATGACTTTGTTCCTTGATAAAATCATTAAGAAACTGTACCCAGTCCGCCGCAGCTGCATTAAGTTCTTCCTCACTGATTTCGTCAACGTGCAGATGTCCGCTTCCGAGGGTGTATTCTTTAAGTTCGTACTTATTAGTAGTTGTATCCATATTTTATTCCTCCGTTTCAAAATTTTCTCTTGTCGTAAAGGTGTATATTGTAATCTCCAGCTTGTCCTGATTGTCGTAAGCATAATCACTTTCAAGATTTTCAAGACCTTGCATATTGCTTTCGAGCTTTTTTTCCCACGCCCAATCGTTTGGTGTTTTGTCGTCCCGATAACAGATACGCAGCTCAATGGGAAACTCCCAATACATATTGTAATAATCCGCACCCTTAGCCTGCCTGTGACCGATACG
The DNA here is from genome assembly GCA_947177545.1 of uncultured Clostridia bacterium. GTDB lineage: Bacteria > Bacillota > Clostridia > Oscillospirales > Ruminococcaceae > RGIG8773. The sequence continues at coordinate 2,081 of CAMWVF010000179.1, forward strand.
CCACGTTGCAAAGCAATGGGATTTCGGCAGCGTTATGTACCCGTCCCGTACCGTTTCAATGCCGTATCCTTTGAGTATTTCCAGTATGCTTTCCATTAGCTTATCTGCCTCCTGACCCGAAATTTTATTTCCACGTGCTTGAAAAGAACGTCGTCGGGCGGACTTATAATGTCGTACACAACGCCGCCGTGGACTATTCTTGACGTTTGCGGGATAAGTTCCGCAAGCACCAGCTTGTACCGCACCGAAACTGTGAGAACCTCGTCCGCGTTGCCGCCGATATAATTTTTCCAATACTCGGAATTGTTAAGACCGGTCATAGATGCCGATACGGTATCAACATCATGCCATTCTTTTGTTTCAGTATTTTGTTGCTGGAATGTGACTTTTTCGGTAAGCTTTGTAGCGTCTACTGCCATAAAATCACCCCTAAACAACAAGATTATTTCGGTGCATATTGAGGATATTCCGCACGATAGGGTTTTCCTTTGCCTGACTGACCGAGGCGGTACGCACGTCGTACATATCCGCACACAAGCACTTGAAAGCGATAACCATTTCGGGCAAATTATCAACTTTCTCCTCTGTAAGGCTTGTGTAGGAAAGTATGTACCCCTTTGCGGAGGACATGATGTCCCTTATAAGCTTTAGCCCCGCCTCGTCAGTAACGTCCTCGGCGCGGATATAAACTTTTACATCATTAAGAGTAACGTCGCTAAGCCTGACCTGCTCCATTCAATCACTCCATTATGTTCCCGAGGAAGTTGTGGATTTCTGAACCAGTACAGCAAGCTTCTGGTGGTCTGAAACCTTTGCGTCAAGCTCATACCAGGCAACAATGCCAATAGCGTGCTGTGTAGCGTATTTTTCCACAAGCACCTGAAGCTCTATCTGACTTCTGAGGTTTGTGCTGAGACCGCTGTAATCGCCGTAAAGGATAGACTTAGCCCCCGCTTCGATCTTAGGCATATTGTCCGAAAGATACACGGGCTTGCCGAGAAGAATATACGGAAAAGCGTTTGAGATATTGCTTGTGTTGTTCATCATAAGATACTGACCGTTTGCGTCCTTAAGCTTTCTGATGCGGGCAAATGTCTCGGGGTGCATAGTCCAGCACGCGTCACTCTGATACACCGAGGGCACCATTGACTGGAGGTCGATCAGATCATCAGCCGTGATATTTGTCGGCGAATTAGTCGTAAATACCGTTTTGGTGTTGAGCGCACCCTGTATTTTTTCAACGCCTGTGAGCAACTCGCCGTCGTCAAACGACGCGATCTTCTTTGCGATTTCCGAGATGATAAAGCTTGTTATATCTATCTGGCTGTTGTTAATGACCGATTTGCCGATAAGTACCAAAGCGCCTATCAAATGTCCCCCAAGCTCAACAGAAGTGAACTTACCTGCGTCAGCGGTAAGTTCTTCAAACTCCTTGCGATAACCTACAGTAATGTCGTGACCTGTCTCGGTTTCACCCCAGACGGGAATTGTGATATTACCCTTGGCAGAATAACGCGTCGAACCGTTCATTATAGGACTTATTTCGTTGACCTTTGTAATAATCTGATTTGCAATAGACGTGGGAATAATCGCACCGTTGCTGCCCATTGTGATATTCTGCTCACCCGCTCTTGTCTCCGCAGGGAACTGACCGCCCGACTGAATGAACGACAAAAATGCCCTCTTTTCAGCCTCGGTAATATCGCTGTTCTGCGTATTGGCAGGAGCTTCCGCCCTCTGTTCGGACTGCTTCTTTGCGTTAATGCTTGCCTTGACAGCCTCCGCACGACGTTCCGCTTCGATAGTGGCGTTAAGACCCTCCACCTCTTTTTCGATTTCCGAAATTCTCTTTGTCTCGTCCTCCGAAAAAGCCCTTACCTCAGACTTAGCCCTGCCGATAAGCTCTTCCATTTCCAAAATGAGAACGCCCCGCTTTTCTTCAAGGGTCTTGATTTCCTCCGCACGGTACTCCGCTTCGAGAAATTTATTTCTTCTTTTCATGCTGTTTCCTCCGTTTCAAAAAATTAAAGGTTTCCCTTAATTACATTGTAGCATAAAAAAAGAGTCTCAAACGGACACTTTGTTTCAAATAATTATCTTAGCACTTTATACAAAATCATTATAAAATTTACAGTATTTTGCCAAAAAATATAATATAATAATTTTTAATTTTAAAAAATATTGCAAATCCACGTAAATCTTGTATAATAGTTATTGCAGATACAGAATCGCATATATAC
>CAMWVF010000180.1 GCA_947177545.1 uncultured Clostridia bacterium
ACGGTCTTGTTATCGACCTTAACAAGGTACCTAAAAAATACGACGGTCTTGACGGAACAGAGCTTGCCATTTCCGAAAGCCAGGAACGTATGGCTGTTGTTGTGCGCAAGGAAGACAAGGAAAAATTCATTGCGGAGGCTGAAAAGGAAAACCTTGAAGCGACCATGGTTGCGATAGTTACGGAAGAACCGCGCCTTAAAATGACATGGAACGGCAAAATAATAGTTGACCTTTCAAGAGAATTTCTCAATTCAAACGGTGCGGAAAAGCACACGGACGTTGCTGTCCCCGTCCCTGTTACGGCTCAGATAAAGACTTACAGCGACACTCCCGAGGGCTGGGAGCAGCTTATGACAAACCTCAACGTATGCTCGCAAAAGGGTCTTGTTGAGCGTTTCGACTCTACTATCGGAGCGGGTACTGTACTTATGCCTTACGGCGGAAAATATCAGCTTACTCCAAATCAGGCTATGGCAGCGAAGATACCTGTACTCAAAGGCGAGACGGACACCTGCTCTATAATGGGATGGGGCTTCAACCCTTATGTTACGGACAAAAGCCCTTATCACGGCGCAATGTTTGCGGTCATCGAGTCCATTGCTAAAGTCGTTGCGGCAGGAGGAAGCTACAAACGCTGCTGGCTGACTTTCCAGGAATATTTTGAGAGAACCAATAACAATCCCACACGCTGGGGCAAGCCTTTCTCCGCACTTCTTGGCGCATTCAAGGCACAGCTTGAGCTTGGCTGCGGCGCTATCGGCGGCAAGGACTCCATGTCGGGTACATTTGAAAATATTGACGTACCCTCAACGCTTGTTTCGTTTGCGGTATCTACTGCAAGTGCGAAAAAGATAATTTCCCCTGAATTTAAGTCGGCAGGAAACAAGGTTGCGCTTGTTGTTCCCGACCTTGATGAAAACGGACTTCCCGTGTTTGACAGCGTGAAGTCCTGCTACGAAAGAGTGGAAAATCTTATTGCTGACGGTACTGTAATTTCCGCATGGGCTTTGGGCTTCGGCGGCGTTGCGGAGGCTGTTGCGAAAATGTCCCTCGGCAACAGGATAGGCTTTAAATTCAGCAAGAAGCTTTCCGATGATATCATGTTCTACTCACATTACGGCGCATTTGTACTGGAGCTTAACGGCGATCCATTCACTGTTGAGAATGTTATCGGCGAAACTGTGGAGGAGTACAAAATATTCTGCAAAAACTACGTTGTTGACATGGAGAACATTCAGAAAAAATGGGAGGACAGACTGGAACCTGTATTTCCCTGCAACATCAAAACAGATGACAAGCCTGCGAAAATTTTCACATACACTGCAAAAGATTCCGTTCAGCACGCTTCCGCATTTGCTAAGCCGAGGGTGCTTATCCCCGTATTCCCCGGTACAAACTGCGAATACGACACGGCAAGAGTTTTTGAAAGAGCGGGAGCTGTCCCCGAGATAGTTGTCATCAAAAACCTTTCAGCGACCGCTTTGGAAGAAAGTGCGGCGTACTTTGAAAAGGCTGTGAAGCAGTCCCAGATAATAATGATACCTGGCGGCTTTTCGGGCGGTGACGAGCCTGACGGTTCGGGCAAGTTTATCACATCGTTCTTCCGCAACCCTAAGATAAAGAACGCTGTTCACGACCTTATGGACAACAGGGACGGTCTTATGCTTGGCATATGCAACGGTTTCCAAGCATTATTAAAGCTTGGTCTTGTGCCTTTCGGAAAGATAGTTGACATGACGGACGACTCCCCTACCCTGACATTCAACACTATCGGCAGACACCAGTCCATGATGGTAAGCACGAGGATATCCTCAAACAAGTCTCCGTGGCTTGCGGGCTGCGATGTGGGAGACATTCACAAGATCGCCATTTCTCACGGCGAGGGACGTTTTGTTGCGTCTCCCGAGCTTATAAAGCAGCTTGCGGACAACGGTCAGATTGCTACACAGTACGTTGACCTCAACGGCGAGCCGTCCATGGATATACGCTTCAATCCAAACACTTCCTTTGAAGCTATAGAGGGTATAACCTCTCCGGACGGACGTATCCTTGGCAAAATGGGTCACAGTGAGAGAATCGGTTCGGAGATATGCAAGAACGTCCCGGGAAACAAGGATCAGAAGATATTTGAGAGCGGAGTTGCGTACTTCAAATAAGCCTGACAGCGACCGGTATTTCTATAAGGGTGATGAGGACGAGAAATATTCAACCGATCCGAATAATTTCCACATTTTTAAGCTCAACACTATCTGCAATTATGACCCCGACATAATACCATACCTTCATTCTCCTATAGGGACTCATTTAATAAGAAACGCTGACGGTAAATTTATTACGGACAACGGGTCGTCTATACATTTGGAAAAACAAGACCGCTGAATATTTTAATGCAATATATTGACTTTTGAAAAAACGCACTTTCTGCTGCCGAGTAGAAAACAAAGCGTCGGACTTCCCTGCCGTTAGGCCTTAGAAGGCGGGAAGATACGACGCTTTTTATTTTCAATTTGTATGGAAGGAACAATACTATGAAAAAATTACTTGAATATTTTTCCAAGGTGGAGCTTATTTTATGGGTAAGCTCAATAACACTGATTGTGGTCTCATTTATGATTTTTGACCGCGAAAGCTACTTGACTCTTGCGGCTTCTGTTATCGGGGGGACTGCGCTCATTTTCAACGCTAAGGGCAACCCCATAGGTCAGGCTCTGATAATCGTTTTCAGCGTTTTGTATGCGATAATCTCTTTCAGCTTTGCTTATTACGGCGAGATGATAACTTATCTCGGAATGTCCGCGCCAATGGCGGTGGTCGCACTTGTCTCGTGGATGAAAAACCCTTACAACGGCAACAAGGCAGAGGTAAAGGTGAACCGTCTGAAAGGCAAAGAAATACTGTTCATGACAATTCTTACCATTGTGGTGACTGTTATTTTTTACTTTATTCTGAAAAATCTTGGGACGGCTAATATAGTCCCCAGCACGTTTTCGGTGACTACAAGCTTTGCGGCGGCTTATCTGACGTTCAGACGCAGTCCCTTTTACGCGCTGGCTTATGCGGCGAACGACGCTGTACTGCTGATTTTGTGGACTATTGCAACGCTTTCCGATATTTCATACCTGTCGGTGATAATCTGCTTTGCTATGTTCCTTATCAACGACATTTACGGCTTTATCAACTGGAGGAAAATGCGGAAAAGACAGCAGTCTGTATAATTTATAATTTGATAAAAAACTTTTTTATCCACCTTTTTCATGTATTTTTCTACAATTAAAAAGAATCTTGATTAAAAATACGACGCTGTACTTAAAGGAACTGTTATCACAAAATACAATAATTTCTTAAAATTCCTTTTTATATAGCTAAACAGCGGAGCATTAATTTGCACCGCTGTTTTCATTTATCATATGCACATCAAGCTGATTGTATGGGATCACAATATTTTCCTTGTCAAACTTTTCCTTCACCTGTTCTATAAGGTCGAAATAGACTGTCCAGTAGTCGTCGCTTTTCGTCCAGACTCGCACTGTAATGTTGAGAGAGCTTGCCCCCAACTCGCTCAGACGTACAAAGGGCGGAGTTTCCCTTAAAATGAGCGGGTGACTCTCCACGACCTCGTTAATGGCAGCTACGGCTTTGCGGTGGTCGTTATCATAGGAGATGCCGAAAACCATGTCCACCCTCCTGCTGCCCTCGGAGCTGTAATTTGTTATGGCAGAAGTTGCTGCGACGCCGTTGGGGATATAGACGTCCTTATTATCGGGGGTCGCAAGCTTTGTGAAAAGTATGGAAATTTCCTCGACAGTGCCCGAATACGAACCTATTTCGACATAGTTCCCCACCTTGATATTCTGGTTTATCAGCAGGATTACGCCGCCCGCAACATTTGAAAGGCTGTCCTTTAAAGCAAGACCGACAGCTACTCCCGCAGTACCCAAAACCGTGATTATTGAGGTCATGGGTATTCCCAGCACTGTGAGGACGATTATCAGCACTAATGCGGTGATTATGATTTTTATTACCGAAGACAGGAATTTTTTAACAGTTTGATCCATTCTGCTCCGCTCGGTACCCTTTGCGAAAAGCTTTAATATTGCTTTATTAGCAAAAAATCCTACAACATATATCACTATTGCAAGCAGAAGTGTGGGGAGAAAACCAATTATTCCATTGGGAATTTTTTTCAAATATTCAAACATAAAAACGCGTCCTTTCAAGTACTTTATCTAACAGCAATAAGTATAGTGCATTTTTTGCGTCAATAAAAGTCGAATTAATAGATATTGTATTAATTGTTTTTTATG
>CAMWVF010000181.1 GCA_947177545.1 uncultured Clostridia bacterium
ATGCTTGTTATTTTTTATACAAATGAGTATACTCGTTAATAACATTTGTCATTTCTGCGACAACAGATTCTTCATTTTTTAATATATGCCGCATTTTATATATTGCATATATCATATTATTCCATTCAGTTCCTGATATGTTCTTTTGGCAAAATTATCTGTCATACCGCATATATAATCAGTAACTAACAAAAGCCTTAAATACAGTTTCTCGTTTTCGCCTTTTCCCTCTGAATATATTTTATAACTTTGGCGGTAATTATCAGAAATCAGATAAATAATTCTTTTGTCCATCGGCGAAAGTTCATTGTCTGTATCATAATTAACAACGGCAGGCACAAATTTATCTAACAGAAAATTGATTATATTTCCTGCCGTAATCTCTGTTTTGCATATTTCACAGGATTTGAAAACATATTTACAAGTGATATTTCCCAAAGCCTCAGACAAAGCATTTCCGCGTGAAACAGTCATTACTTCTCTTGTAAAAGTTCCGTCCATAATACTTTGATAATTCTTTGTAAATCCATAGGAAGCACAATAAAGAAGCAAACCCTGCACATAAATTATCCAATTCTGCACAGCATTAAATTCCGGATTAGGTAAACCATTTTCTTTTGCTTTCGCATACTTCGTTTCAAGTATATCAATAGCCTTTTTATAGCTTTGCTGTTCCTGTTCATCTGCGCATTTCTCAATGTAAACATTGCTGTGCAGTTCTTCAAGCAGCTGAGAATAGCTTAAAAAACCTTTCTTAACCGCGTCCTCAATATCGGCAGTATGATATGCAATGTCATCAGCCGCCTCAAGCAAAAATGTAAGCGGATAGCGGCAGTTGGTTGCTCCCGTAGATGTCGTTATATCCTCAAAAAGTTCCTGTTCTGCCCAATAATATCCCATTTTTTTATCCTTGATATTTCCGCTTCGCTTATTGATTTCGCACGATGACACAGGATATTTGATTAATGTATTTAGCAGAGCATAGGTCAGATGCATACCGTTTTCATCCACCAAAAAATGCAGCTTTGTAAGCAGGCGAAGTGCCTGGGCATTGCCCTCAAAATTATACAAATCTTTCTTCATTTGCTCATTTAAACATTTTTCAACAGAAATCTTGTTAAATTCTATTTTGGACAGATTATTTTTAAACCAATTACGAATGGAGTCTTCTCCGAAATGACCGAAAGGGGGGTTCCCAATATCATGCAGCAGTCCTGCACATTCGAGTATGCTGCAAACTTTTTCTTTAATCTCGGTTGTGAGTTCCTCATCTTTTTTATTATCAATAAGATATTTAAAAGCTGTCTGTCCCAAAGATTTTGCAAAAGAGGCAACCTCCAAAGAGTGCGTAAGCCTTGTACGAACAAAATCACTTTTATCCAGTGGAAAGACTTGTGCCTTATCCTGTAGCCGTCTAAATGAAGCACTGCAAATTATTCGGTGATAATCCTTCTGAAATTCGTTACGAAGGTCTGTTTTGCTTGCGGACTTAGATACCGATTGACGTTTTTCGCATAAAAGCTGTTTCCATTTCATATTTATTACCTCACTTTTAAAATTAATGATTATTTATATCCCAATATATGCCATATCCGATAAGACAAAGTCTGTCATAAAGAAGATCCGCCTTAACAAGCGCATTATCAACCTTACTCATCTCCATATTAATATCCGCATACTGCTCCAGATAGTCCAGTTCGCTGACATTTCCCGAATCATAGGCAATTTTAAGTATAGTCAGCTTATCACGCAAAATTTTGTTGTACTCCAAACAAGCCGAATATTCCGACCAAGCCGTATCGTAATCCGAAAGCAGCGCCGCGATTTTTGCTTTGTACTCATTCTCCCTAACCTCAAAATTCAGCTTGTCTATTTCATAGGAATTTTTGCAGGACTTGTACGTGTCGCTGTCCTCACCGTAAATTTCCTTGATTTCTTTAAGGTGATCCTCGTCAAACTCCATACCCTTACGCTCTTTTTCAAGTTCAAAGTTGTTTTCGGAAAACTTTTTCCAAAGTTTTTTATTATCAAATTTTTGGTAGGATATTTTGTCGGGCAGAATGCACTTTACGGAAAAATTCTCGATGTCCTCATACTGATTAAGAAAATCCGCAATCTCCCGCTTTTTGCTTTCCATTGATTTTTTTACCGCCGACAATTCATTCTCCGCAAGCTTTAGGGACATATCCGCAAGCTGTTTTTCGTTGTCGGTAGACTGCCCGCTTTCCAGCTTGACTGCTTCGATCTCGGCGCGCTTTTTTAAATGCTTGACCTTTAACTGCTGATTTTTCCTCTGCCCGTCAAGCAGGCAAAGCTCGTAATATTTTGATTTCAGCGACAGATCAAGGAGCTTTTTGTCCATGTCCTCCTTGTCCTCGTCGTAATATTCAAAATCCATTTTTGCAAGCTCGGATTCCTTTTTCAGCTCCGAGACCTTTAATTTGTATTCGTAATATTTTTCGTCACTTTTAGACGTGCCCCTAAGCAAATATTCATAATATTCAAGCTCATTTTTCTTGCCGTCCTTTTGCATTTCTGCATTTTCTTTTTCGTATTCATATATCTTGTAGGAATATGTATTCTTTTTCGCGAACTTCCGCAAGTCCTCCAAGCTCATGTCGGAGGATAATTTTTTGTCCGCGGCATACGCTGTTACCTTCAGCGACAGAACCAATACGCAGGATAGCAGTACCGAAATTATTTTTTTAACATTCATAGGCGGCTCCTTTAGTCATCAATAAAGTCCAATTTTTCAAGCAGCCAGTACAAAATTTTGCGCTGCTTTGTAACGACCCGCGCTTCGCACTCCATTCCCGAAACAAGCTCCAGCCCCATTGTGTCGTCAATGCTGACCTCCGCAACGTAATAGCTTGCGCCGTTATCGCTCGACCGAACGTCGGTGGAAATGCTTTTTACCGTACCCGAAAGCTCGCCGTACTCTTGATAAGGGTACGCCGCAAATCTAAGTCGGACGTTCTGACCTATCTCCGTTTCACTGATGTCCGCAGAGGAAAGATACATTGTCAGCTTGTACGCCCCGTCTGTGTCGGGAACAACCGTGGCGATCGTCTGACCACTCTGCACCAAATCTTTCTCGCTTATATCGGAGTACATATTTACCGTACCGTCAATGGGAGAAATAACCTCGGAATTTTTTATGCTCAAATCAATTTCCGCGATCTGCTTGTCGATGGAAATAATATTCGCCTCGTTGGACTTGATACTATCCGCAATTCCCGTCAGCATTTCAAGACGCATTTGCTCCTTTGCGAGAGCCTCGTCGTGAATTATTTCGGAATACGCCGAATAACTCTTATTCTGATTTTGCAGGCTGTATTCAAGCTCGGAAATATTTTTCTCAACACTTTCAATACGCTGCTCGATATTCAATATAAATTCACGGGAATATTTTTCTTTTTCAAGCTTGACATTTTTTAAGCTTTGCTTTGCACTGTCGTAGTCCGATTGAGAAATTCCTCCCGCCTTAAGCAAAGTCTTTGCCTTTTCAATATCCTCGGCTTTTGCGGAAATATCATTGTCGTAAGCCTTTACAGCGGTTTGGTAGAGCGTAAACGCCGTATTTGTCGGTAAACAAATTATCCTCCGCAAGCACGGAATTTTTCAAAGTTTTAAGACCGTCCAAATCAATTTTCAATTTACTTATCTGCGAATTTATCCCTGCCGCCGAGATCGCCGCACTGTCCGCAACATTGTCGGTATCGGCGGCGGTATTTTTGTACTGCTCGGACAGACTCTGCAAATCGGAAACATATTTCTCATATTTAAGATAATACGCCGCCTCCTCGGGAGCGTTCCCGTCAAAAAGATTTTCGCCGCTTTTAATGCTCTCATCAAGCTTTTTGAGGTTGGCGTTTTCCGTTTCAATGCGCTGTTTTTCCTTTTCAAGGGCGGCAAGGGACTGCTCCATATCCGCCGTGTCCACCTTGAAAAGCAGGTCGCCCTTTTGAACGCGGTCGCCCTCGGAAATATTCAGCATATCCACGCGCCCTGTCATAAGGCTGCTTATGGTGCTGACGTTTTCGCCCGGGCGGACAATGCCGCTTGCCTTGATAAAATAGTCTATCTCGCCGATACTGCACCATATCAGCGCAGCCGCAAGCAGCAGCACCAATATCCACGTAAACACGGGCATTCCTTTATTCGGCTTTTCGTGAAGCATTTCCACGCTGTCGCTTATTTCATTCATTGGGAGGATTATTTCTCTGGTCATAATAGTCACCTTACTTTTTTCTTGTATCTTGCAATGCTCGCAGAGATACATATAGAACTGGATCTTAT
>CAMWVF010000182.1 GCA_947177545.1 uncultured Clostridia bacterium
GCTTGCGCGGGACATCTTGACAAGTTCGGCGGACACAGCGGCGCTGGAGGGTTTTCCCTTAAAAAGGAAAATATATCCGCATTTAACGAAGCCTTGCAGAAATACGCCGCCGAGGAATTTGAAGTCATGCCCATGAAGGCTCTTCACGCAGACAAGCTTTTGCAGCCGAGAGAATTAACTGTGGAAAGCGTTGGTTCTCTCGAAATGCTGGAGCCATGCGGCGAGGGCAATCCCTCTCCCCTGTTCGCAATGCTGAATGTGAGGATATTGGAGGTAGTCCCCCTGTCGGGAGGCTCGCATACCAAATTAAAGCTTACCTACGGAAACGTGGGCGTATACGGCTTGCTGTTCGGGGTAAAGACGGCGGATTTCATATATAAGGCGGGGGACATTATTGATATGCTTGCGTGCCCGTCCCTTAATACATACAACGGTCAGACCACGGTGAATATCCGCATTGCCGACTGCCGAAAAAGCGGCGTACCCCAAAGTCAGTACCTTGCGGCAAAGGACGCATATGAACGGTACAAACGGGGCGAGGGCGCGGAGGAAAGACTTATTCCCCGAATTTTCCCCACACGGGAGGACTTGGCGGCGATATACAGAGCGGTATCGAAAAACAATTTCGCAGGCTTTGACAGCGTTTACTTTTCGGTATGCTCAGAAAGCATAAATTACTGCAAGTTCCGTCTTGCCCTTGATATTTTTGAAGAGCTTGGATTGTTTGAGGTGAACCGTTACAACGAGACTGTAACAAGCAAGACAGTTACACAGAAAGCCGACCTTGACAGTTCGGAGATACTCGGAAACCTGAAAAAATTAGCTGCTGCAAAATAAACAAATATTGCGAAATGAGGATTCCCCATGTTAAACAAATCAGAAACGGTGTATACTATTGATGCCCTTATACAAAAAATTTTAAACGATGAAAAGCAATACGACCTGAGCAAAATTATTTCAGCATACGAGTTTGCCGCAAAGGCTCACGCTAACCAGTTCCGCTCGTCGGGAGAACCCTACATCACCCACCCTCTTGCGGTGTCCTTTATCCTGCTGGAGCTTGGCATGGACACCGACACCATCTGCGCGGCAATGCTCCACGACGTTGTGGAGGACACGGACATTACTCTTGAGGAGATAAAAAAGCTTTTCGGTCAGGACGTTGCCATGCTTGTGGACGGCGTTACAAAGCTGGGCAAGATACCCCTTTTCACAAAGGAGGAGCAGCAGGCGGAAAACGTTCGGAAGATACTCCTTGCAATGTCACAGGACATTCGTGTCATTATTATAAAGCTCTGCGACCGTCTCCACAATATGCGGACGCTGCACTACCGACCTGCTCACAAGCAGCGGCACACCGCGCTTGAAACAATGAACATATACGCGCCTATCGCCCACCGTCTCGGTATGCGTACTATCAAAGACGAGATCGAGGACTTGGCTTTCCGATATCTCGACCCTTACGCATACGGCGAAATTGAGCACATGATGAACATACGCAGCGACCAGCGTGAGGCGTTTATCGAGTCCATAAAGCTGCAAATCGCGGAACGCTTTGAAAAAAGCGAGGAGTTTCCAACGCAGCCCCATATAGACGGGCGGGTAAAGTCCGTCTACAGCATATACAAAAAGACCTTTATGCACGGCAAAAGCATTGATGAGATTTACGACATTTACGCTGTTAGAATAATAGTTGACACGGTACCCGAATGCTATAACTCCTTGGGTATCATACACGATATGTTCAAGCCTATACCGAACCGCTTTAAGGACTATATTGCCACGCCGAAATCAAATATGTACCAGTCTCTGCACACCACCGTCATAGGCAGAGAGGGCATACCCTTTGAGGTGCAGATAAGGACATGGGATATGCACCACACTGCCGAGTTCGGAATTGCCGCTCACTGGAAATACAAGGAGGGCATAAACGGCAAGGACAAGCTTGAAAGCCGTCTCGCATGGATAAGACACATTATCGAAGCGCAGCAGGAAACCGACGACGTTGAGGAGATAGTCCGCACCATAAAGAGCGATCTTGCGCCCGAAGAGACCTTTGCGTTTACTCCAAAGGGGGACATGATAACCTTGCCAAGCGGCGCGACGATAATTGACTTTGCCTACGCAATACACACTGAGGTGGGCAACAAAATGAAAGGCGCAAAGGTTGACGGCAAACTCGTTTCCCTCGACTATCAGCTTACGACGGGAGAAATCGTTGAAATTCTCACCTCTAAAGACCCGGAACACGGTCCCAACAGGGCGTGGCTGGACATATGCAAGACCAACGAGGCGAAGTCCAAAATACGCTCTTGGTTCAAAAAGGAACGCCGTGAGGAAAACATTGTCAAAGGCAAGGAGGAGCTTGAAAGAGAATTCAAGCGCAACTTTATCCGCGTCCCCGACGAGGACCTGCCTTTCTTCCTGTCGGACGATATGAAGCGTCACAACTGCACCACACTTGATGATTTTTACGCCGCGATAGGCTACGGCGGTGTAATTCTTTCCCGTATGGTACAGAGGCTGAAAGACAAGTACGTTAAATTTTATGAACGTAACGAAGCCGCTATCAAGATGTTCACCCCCAAAAAGAGCACCGGCGGGATTATTGTTGACGGACAGGAGAACGTCCTCGTCAAGCTTTCGCAATGCTGCGGACCTCTGCCCGGAGACGACATTATCGGCTTTGTAACAAGGGGACACGGTATTTCCATACACAAAAAGGACTGCATAAATTATGTAAATGCTGTCAAATCGGGCAGCGAGCCTGAGCGCTGGATAGAAGCCCACTGGGACGAGGGATCGTCCTCCAACGCTTCACCGATCTACAAGGTCACGCTGGATATTGTTGCAAGCGAAAATATCCAGCTTCTGGCAGAGGTATCAAAGACCCTTGCGGAGCAGCACATACCTGTTACGGGAATTTTCGTCAAGGAGCTTAAAAACGGCAACAGCAGTCTTTTTGTGACCATCACCACGGCCGGTATCACCCAGCTTAACACTATCACGGCAAAGATAAAGAAGCTGCCCAACGTTATAAGCGTAGAACGTACAGGGCGTTAACAACAATGTACAACATTACGGAGAAAATGCTGATATGGACTACAAGGAAAGGCTTATCGAAATGTTTACTGACAATCCGATAAACTGGCTGAAATGGGCGGTCGTACTGGCAGCTTTTGCAGCAGGTTTTTTCATTGACTTTAAGCTTGAAAAGCTGTTGGCTCCAATACTGAAAGACAAAGAGTACAAAAAGAAAATTGCTTTGGAACGCGGCAACGTCATAAGGGCGGCAATAATAAGCGAAACAAGAACTGAACGTGTCTCCGGCGATATTATAGCTACTTATAAATATACGCTTGACGGCATGGAAAAAAAGTATACGGTTAGGTTTAAATATCCGAACGGCGCGCCAAGGATACTGCATTTGTATTATCTGAATGATCCCCGTAAATTCTTCTGCGTTGATACAGGATATAGCGGTCAATGGAAAGCTCTGATACTTTTTCCGCTTCGTTTTCTTCCTTTTATTCTCGCAGCTTTAATTGGAATTCTTATTAAAGTTAAATCGAATATGTGACTCAACCGTTCCAAAGCTTTTTTCTGAAAGGATATTTTTATGAAAATTATTAAAATTCCCTCCATGGGCGCATTTGAAGTAAACTGTTATCTTATTGTTTCCGAGGCGGGAAACGCTGTTATGATAGACTGTCCCGACGGGGCTGAAAGGCTTCTTGCCGAGGTGAAAAAAAACGGGGCGCGGCTTGCGAAAATTCTCCTTACCCACGGTCATTGCGACCATATAGAGTCTCTTGCGGAGGTCGCGGAAAAAACGGGGGCGGAGGTGTACATTCACAAGTTTGACGCGCCAAAGCTTACGGACTCCCACGGAAATCTTTCCGAATTTTTTGCGGCGTATCTTGACGGTCCCGTAAAGCATTACGACAAGGCGATCGCTGTAAGCGACGGTGACATTATCAAGCAGGACGAGCTTGAATTCAAGATTATACACACTCCCGGACACACAAGCGGCGGTGTATGCTACACTACGGGTGATGTTATGTTCAGCGGTGACACACTTTTCCGTGATTCAATAGGCAGGACAGATATGGTGGACGGGAACTATCAAGTACTGTCCGAAAGCCTGAAAAAGCTTACCGAAATTTCGGAAAATTACAGGGTGCTGTCGGGTCACGGCGATGAGACCACTCTTGACCGCGAAAAGGCGCACAACCCCTACATTGGCGGGAATATGTTTGAATTTTAATGTGCAATATGCACTTAATA
>CAMWVF010000183.1 GCA_947177545.1 uncultured Clostridia bacterium
ATTATATAATTTGACTAACATATCTGCCATAATGTCATCCCCGCAAATTTTGGTCTGTATACAAAATAAAAAAGCATTTGGCTGCTGTTTTAAGCAGTACTATTCCCAAAAAAGCTATTGCTCTTAATCAACCTCTGTTACCTCAACAGTAACCTTTTCCGAAATTCCCGCAAGGAATTTTACTTCCGCAGTATATGTGCCGAATGATTTTATTTCCGTGTCAATTGAGACTTTCTTTTTGTCAACCTTAACGCCCAGCTGTTCCGAAATAAGGTCTGCAATATTGCCCGCAGTTACCGAACCGAAAAGCTTTCCGCCCTGTCCCGCTTTGGACTTGCATACAACTTTTTTGCCCTTTATCTTTGCGGCGGCAGCTTCCGCCTCCTGCTTTGCAACGTCCGCCTTGTGCTGCTCGGAGGACTTTTTGCCCGCCAAATCTGACATATTCTTTGTCGTCGCCTCAACCGCGAGACCCTTGCCAATTAAAAAGTTTCTTGCGTAGCCGTCCGCTACCTCTTTAACGTCGCCCTTTTTGCCCGAGCCTTTAACGTCCTGTAAAAAAATAACTTTCATGATAAATTTCTCCTTTTTATTATATTGTTCTTTTTAAAACGTCTGAAAGGACGTTTTAAAGGGATAGATGCTCTGCACCGCTCTTGCGTCTCAGACGCGCTTCACCTCCTGCGGAGTTCTTAAACGATATCACTGCCTCTTGATCCTTAAATAGAGAACCTTTACAAGCTGCATTAAAATTAATTAGCTTATGTTGGCTATGTGTTCGTCGATTGCGCCTACAAGCTTGGCCTTTGCTTCGTTTATACTTATATCGCGGAACTGTGCTGCCGCCATGGTCTGGTGACCGCCGCCGCCAAGCTTTTCCATGATTATTTGTACGTTCATTGCACCTCTTGACCGTGCAGAAATATTTATGCCGCCGTCGGGAGTTTTGAATATTACAAAGCTTGCGTCCACGCCCGATATGCTGAGCATCTCGTCAGCCGCCTGCGCCGCGCTTACTCTTGCGCTGCTGTCGCCGCTTTCGTCCATTGCTATGCCGCAGCGGTTGTATATTTCCGTGGCGGATATAAGCTGTGAACGGTGCTTAACACAGTCCAAGGTGTTTGCGAAAAGTCCCTTTACCGCAACCATGTCCGCCCCTAATTTACGGAGGAAAGCCGCCGCCTCAAAGGTGCGAACACCTGTCCGCATTACAAAATCCTTTGTGTCAAGCATTATTCCCGCAAGCATTGCGTCAGCGTAATAGCTTTGAAGCTTATCTATGCCGGGAAAGTACTGGATAAGCTCGGCGGTCATCTCGCTTGCCGATGAAGAGTAAGGCTCGTGGTGGAAAATCACCGCATTGTCGATAAAGTTCACTGTCTGGCGGTGGTGGTCGATGACAGCAATTTGCTTCGCGGCCTCGTAAAGCTCTGTACTCTCAATAATATCCTTGTTGTGGGTGTCTGTAATGATAAGAAGAGTACGGTCGTTCATGCGGGCGATCGCTTCCGTGGTGGAGATAAAAATGGGAAGCTCCTCTGTGAGATTTTCATTAAGACGGTCGATTATAGGCTTTGCG
The DNA here is from genome assembly GCA_947177545.1 of uncultured Clostridia bacterium. Taxonomy (GTDB): domain Bacteria; phylum Bacillota; class Clostridia; order Oscillospirales; family Ruminococcaceae; genus RGIG8773. The sequence continues at coordinate 1,580 of CAMWVF010000183.1, forward strand.
AGGCACCTTTCATAGTCCACAGCCATATACGCCTCAATGTTGGGATTTAAAAGACGCACCGCGCCGCACATTCCCGCTCCCGAACCGATACTGTCAAGGTCGCCGAAGCGGTGTCCCATAATAATAACGCTGCCGCAGGAATTGATAAGCTCCATAAGAGCCGTTGCAACAAAGCGGGTCTTGACTTTGGTGTTCTTTTCGATACCCTTTGCAACGCCGCCGAAAAACTCAAAGCCGTTCTCGGTTTTTACAGCAGCCTGGTCGCCGCCTCTGCCCTGCGCCATTTCAAGGGCTTGCTTTGCCTCCCGTTCACCTGACTGTATACCCTCTGAATTTATCCCAACGCCTATGGATAAGGTTATGGGATATTTTTCTGTCACATTTATGCTCCGTACTTTTTCAAGAATTTTAAATTTGTTTTCTATCATTTTGCCAAGATGATTTTCCTCGGCAATTGCCATAAATCGGTCTGAACCCAGCTTTTTCAGCAGCGCCTTGTGTTCTTCAAAATACGCTTCAAGGAGCTTGTCAAGCTGTATCATTATGTGGGCTTTTTCGCTGTCCTTTTCTCCCGAGAGAATGTCCTCATAGTTGTCAACGGATATAAGGATTATTGCGGGACGTATCTCGTTCAGTCTGCTTTCAAGATTGATATAGTCGCTGATGTCGTCGAAATAAAGCAAGGTAAGCTCCGAGATAAGCTCGGAATCATCGTCCCGCTTTTCGGTAGTCACGGCGGAAATGCGGAAGTGTCCCGTTTCATAGCTGACGGTTGCGTTTTTGTTTTCTATGGACTTCTGCAAGTCTAAGTCCCCGAAAAGCTTCGTAATGTGAAGACCGAAAACGTCGTCCCCGCAGACCTGCTCCGTAAAGGCAATGTTGTACCACACAATTATTCCCTCGCCGTCCACAATAACCGCAGGGGCGGGAAATTTATATAGCGAGTCTCTTTCCGTAAGATTTAACTGGGACTCCATTTCCGTAACGAATTTGTGGAGGTTCTGCTGAGAAGCGGAAAAGAGGGTAAGGAATGCAAGGGCAGAAAGAGCCGTTATTGCAAGGAGCGTCCAGAAGCGTACCTCGTTCACCTCGTACACCGAAAATGCGCAGGCGAGAGATACCACTACCATCAGCAGCGAGACCATTTTAAAAGCTGTCCAGCGTTTTCCTTTCATAGATATAGAGACCTCCTGTCAGAGTTTTATGGCAGAGAGCGGGATATACCGCCCTCGGAGAAGCTGTTCTCTAAAAAAGGTGCAAGGTCTTAAAGCGGACTTTGCACCTTTTGAATGTATCATACCTTATTTTTCAGTTTTCCTGTTCCCGGTTATGCTCTTTCGGATTTGTGGGTTTCTGCATACAATAATATCGTTTATTTGAGTATCCAACAATCCGAAAGGTTTAAGCTTTTCTATCAGACCGACGATTTCTTTTCCTGTCATTTTCAGCACCGCCTTTACTGTATAATATTCTGCTTATATTATAACATAGGTTTTTTAAGAAGTAAAGTCCATTTTGTTTTCAAGCTATGGGACAGTCCCGCTAAATCTCCATAATAATAGGAAGTATCATAGGACGGCGTTTGGTTTTTATATAAATATAGTCGCTCAGCTCGTCCTTCATTCTGCCCTTTATGGTGTTCCAGTCGTGGAGGTCATCGTCAAGACAGCCCTGTAAGGTCTTCATAAGCAGACTTCTTGCAGCGTCCATAAGCTCCTCGGATTCGCGGACATACACAAAGCCACGGGAAACTATATCGGGTCCCGCAAGTATCGCTCCGCTTTCCGCTTCTATTGTTGCGACTGCTATGATAAGACCGTCCTCGGAAAGATGCTTTCTGTCCCGCAGGACTATAGAGCCAACGTCGCCGACGCCCAGACCGTCCACAAAGACGCGTCCCGAGGGGACTTGTCCAGTTATTTTCATATCTATGCCGTCCGTTTCGATAACGTTACCTATGCTGCCGATTATAACGCTGTCCTGCTCGAAGCCGAGGCTGTATGCAAGTCCCGCGTGTTTTTTAAGGTGCTTGTACTCGCCGTGGACAGGTATGAAAAATCTCGGCTTTGTCAGGGAAAGCATAAGCTTCAGTTCCTCCTGACAGGCGTGTCCCGAAACGTGAACGTCGTACATGGACTCATATATAACCTCCGCTCCCGCCCGCATAAGCTCGTTGACGACCTTAGTGACCAGCTTTTCATTTCCGGGAATAGGCGTTGCACTAATAATAATGAAGTCCATAGGAGTAATTGTCACCGTGCGGTGTTCGTTCATTGCCATTCTTGACAAGGCGGACATTGGTTCACCCTGACTTCCCGTTGTGATAAGTACTATCTTTTCGGGCGGAAAACGATTCATACTGTCAATATCTATCATAAGTCCGTCGGGGACTTTTAAATAGCCAAGCTCCATAGCGGTGCTGATAACGTTCAGCATACTCCTGCCGAAAACCGCAATTTTTCTGCCGCAGCGTATGGCGTTGTTTACTATCTGCTGTACCCTGTGAATGTTGCTGGAAAATGTCGCAATAATAATACGCTTGCCCTCGGCGGTATCGAAAAGACGTTCAAAGCTGTTTCCTACTGTTCGCTCGGTAGCGGTGTGACCCCGTCTTTCAGCGTTGGTGGAGTCGGACATAAGCGCCAGCACTCCCCTGTTTCCAAGCTCACCGAAGCGCGCCAAATCTATAATTTCACTCTCTATGGGGG
>CAMWVF010000184.1 GCA_947177545.1 uncultured Clostridia bacterium
GGGGACGTGGGCGTTCATGCCGTGATTAATGCACTTTTGCTTATCCTCGGAAAAAGCGTCCGCCGTCATGGCAATGATCGGTATGTCAGAGTCCTCTCTGTCAAGCGCGCGTATGGCGTCCGCAGCTTCATAGCCGTTCATAACGGGCATACGCAGATCCATAAGAACCGCGTCATAGTAGCCGACAGCCGAATTTTTAAACATATCCACACATACCTGACCGTTTTCGGCATGGTCGAGAATAAGTCCCTGACTTGAAAGAAGCTCGTTGGCTATCTCCCAGTTAAGGTCATTGTCCTCCGAAAGAAGAATACGTTTGCCCTGCAAAGAGGAAGTCGTCTCAATTGTCTCGAACGGCATCTCCGTTTCGGTTACACAGTCGTCATTTGCAATATGCCTGAGACCGTAATAAAGTGTGGACTTAAACAGCGGCTTTGCAATAAATCCCGAAATACCCGCCGCTTTTGCCTCGTCCTCTATTTCATTCCAGTCGTATGCTGAAATAAGAAGTATCGGTATATCTGTGTGCTTTCTTATCTCACGGGCAGTCTCGATCCCGTCAATTCCGGGGAGTCTCCAGTCCAGCAAAATAACATTGTAATCGTTGTTGGTCTTGTGACGTTCCATAACCTTTTTTACGGCAGTCTCGCCGTCTAAAGTCCACTCCGCATCAATGCCTATGTCTTTAAGTGAATTGACTGCGCTTTCGCAAAGCAATTCGTCATCGTCCACCACAAGCATATTCCAGCTTGGCAGTATCATGTCCGCCTCACGTTCTTCAGCTTTCTCCATATCGAGAGTAACGCGGAATGTCGTACCCTTGCCCTGTTCGCTTTCAACCTCTATAGTACCGTGCATAGCGTCCACAATATATTTTGTGATAGCCATGCCCAGACCAGTGCCCTCGGTCTTGTGAACCCTCTTTGAGTCCTCTCTTGCAAATGATTCGAACACTACCTTTTTGAACTCCTCAGACATACCTATGCCCGTGTCGCTGACAATAATGTGTACCCTTATATAATCGTCGCCAAGGGGAGAAGCCTCTTCGGTCAAAGTAAGCTCTATCTTTCCTTCGTCCGGAGTAAACTTTATCGCATTTGAGAGCAGGTTGAGCAGCACTTGGTTAAGGCGGACGCTGTCACAGTAAACCTCTTCCGTGTCAATACCGTTTATAAATACATCAAATTCCTGCTTTTTCGCTCTTACTTGAGGCTGAACAATGTTCACAATGCTTTCCATTATTTCCCTCAATGAGATCTGTTCCATGTTAAGTGAAAGCTTTCCGCTTTCGATCTTTGACATATCGAGTATGTCGTTTATAAGACCAAGCAAATGCTTGCTGGAAAGAGCTATCTTTTTCAGACAGTTCATGATCTGATCCTTGTTGTTTATATTCGACGTGGCTATTGCCGTCATACCAACAATGGCGTTCATGGGCGTCCGTATATCGTGGCTCATGTTTGAAAGGAACTCGCTTTTTGCTTTTGTTGCACTTTCGGCAGCTTCTCTTGCTTTGTTCAGATCCTTGATCTGTTGTTCTGTTATTTTGTAGTACTTTATAAATACTATTATCAGCATAACCAGAATGAACGTACAGCTTAAAATAGCCATTGTTATCCACAGATTGCTGAACTGGCTTACCGTCTGATCCATAATACCGTAGGGCATAACGGTAACAAGATACCATTCCGAATATGGCAGCGCCGAGCAGTAGATGTGCCGGCGTTCGTCCTCAACAGTCAGTATTGAGGAAAAATCGCTGCGGCTTTCCATTGCTTTTGAAAGCTCTTCAATATGATGATCCGCCTGCTCGCTGTCGGAGTCAAAAAGAGCCCTTAGCCTATCAAAATAGCTGTCTCTGAAAGCGTCCGAGCTTCTTATTACAAAGCTGCCGTCCCTGCGTATAACGTGGGAGAATACAATAGAGCTCTCTTCATCGAGGGCAAGGAGCATTTCTATCTCGGTGGCTGGGAATGCCGCAACCATGGCAAGGCTTTTCTCTATGTCGGAATGTACTACGTCCGATTTCACTATAGTGTACGGTGCAGGTATGCCCACTATAACTACACGTTCGCCCGCCTCTGTTTTTCCTGCGGCTATTTTCTTGTCGCCGTTTTGAATAGAGTTCATAAAGGACTCGGGATCTTCAAGCTCTATCTGCCCGCCGTAAAGCATATTTAGGCTGCCGTCATTGCCGTAAAGCGCAAGGTAGTTAAATCCCCTCGCCTCGCATATGTAGCCGATAGATGCATTTTGATCCACATAATTCTGCACTGCTTCGTCGTTTATATCGTTTATAATGCTCTGCAGGTTGTTGAACTGCATATCTATAATAGTTTCAAAATGCTTTGAAATACGTTCGTTAAGACCCGACATATATATTGCACCCATATCGTTCAAGGTCTCGTCGCTTTTTTTATTCATAAAAAATCCCAAAGCTGTGAACAAAATTATACAGGCAATAATAACCGTGATTATGCTCGCAGTCAGAAAATTCATTGTTTTATTTTTCATTTGAACTTTCCTCCAAAAAATATATACATCATTATTATATAACATTTTTTATTAAAAAGCAACAAGCGGCGGTAAGATATAGTTATATAATCTGTAAACAAAGTATAAATTTTCGCGCACAAAAGTGGAATAACGCCATAAAAAGCCGGAAATATTAATATTTCCAGCTTGCGCTTAATCATTTTCTTCTTTTTCTTCAGGGATATCCAGCTTTATTCCAACTTTTGACACTGACTGTTCGTCCGCTTCAAGGACAGTTACTGTGAAAATTCCGGTTGTAATTGTGTCGCCTGTTTCCGGTATGCGCCCGAAAAGCTCCATTACCCAGCCGCCGACGCTGTTGCTGTCGGTCTCGATAAGGTCGTCCGGAAGCCCCAGCTTTTCAAGCATATCGCTTATGCTTGTATCCGCCTGAATATCATAAGTGTGCTCCGCCACCTCAACAACGCTGTCTATTACTTCGTCGTTTTCGTCGTAAATCTCACCAACAAGCTCCTCGATGATGTCCTCCATTGTAACGATACCGCTTGTGCCGCCGTACTGATCTTTAACGATAGCCATGTGTATCTTGCTGCGCTGCATTTCGTACAGCACCTCGGAAATAAGCTTCATTTCCGAAACGTACAAAGCCTTTTGTATAATGCCCTCTATTCCGGCGGGAGCGCCCTCCGGACGGGTAACAAGGGCAAAGACGTCCTTTTCGTTTATAAGACCCACAATATTGTCCACAGTCTCCTCATATACAGGAAGACGGGTGTATCTGTCCCTGATGAAAATTTCCGTAATAGCGGCTATATCCTCGTTACGCTCTACCGCGACAATCTTTACGCGGGGAACCAAAATTTGCTCCACCGTAATATCGTCGAATTCCAAAGCCGAGCGGACAAGATCGCTTTCCTGCTCTTCGAGGACGCCCTGATCCTCGATTTCTTCAATGATATACTTTAACTCGTCCTCTGTAAAATTAGGCGAGTCGTCGGGCTTGGATATTTTTGCCAGACCCTTTTGGAGCTGCGCAAAAATTGCCGATACGGGCGTAAGGATAAACATTATCACATTGAGTATTCCCGCAAAAGCAAGAGCGCATTTTTCGGCGTTCTGCTTTGCGAATGATTTGGGGATTATTTCCCCGAAGATAAGCACCAGCACAGTCATGACTGCCGTAGAAATTGCCACGCCGGCAGCTCCGAATTGCTTGGTAAAAACCACTGTGCCGAGAGATGAGGACAGAATGTTTACAATATTATTTCCCACAAGAATAGATGTGAGAGCCTTATCGAAATTTTCCGCAATGTTAAGGGCTCTTTCAGCCTTTTTGTTTCCGTTTGACGCTTCATGCTTCAGGCGTATTTTATTTACCGAAGAAAAAGCCGTTTCCATTGATGAAAAAAGCGCAGACATAACCAAAAGCACCGCAATTGCTATGTAACTCACGAATAAAACCTGACCTTTCTGTTTAACAACGTATTACAGCCATTCCGCGAAAAAATGTACAAAATCAGAGCCGAAATCTTGCGTATATGGATTTTGGCAAAGGATTTTGTTTACATTTTCAAGGTGGAATTGCTGTAGAATTATAATAGCATACTTTCCATAAATATGCAAGAGGTTTTTTTGATGAATAATGAATAATTAATAATTGATAATTACGGCGGCATTTGCGCTATTTGCACAAATAGGGCATATTTTTACCTGCGGATATCTGTTCTCTAATAAAGAATTTTACAATAATTAATGATTTTTCCAATTTTATATGTTATACTAT
>CAMWVF010000185.1 GCA_947177545.1 uncultured Clostridia bacterium
CCCTCCTGCTGATATACCTGAGCGCTTTTCACGAACGTTTGATAAATATTGTCCAGCATAAGAGTGCCTGTTGCTCTTTCGCCGGTATCCGTAAGCATTGTTGTTGCAATTCTTACGTTATCAGCAAAAATTGTAGCATGGTTCTGAGTCTGCGCCATAAGATCGTCCACCAGCGAATTGTTGCTGTAGGAATAGCCCACTGCGACTGCGCCGCTGTCGGTCATTACCGAAGTACAGAAAAAAAGCGGCTCTTTAGTGCCAACAAAAAGCCCTGACTGGCTCTTTGAAGTCATATTGAAAATGCTCTCATCGGAAATATAACAGTTATCGGTCTTATACACCAATATACCGTTTGAATTCGTAAAAAAGCCAAACATACCGTCGTTTTTATGTATTCCGTCCCATATGGACTTTACGGAGCCTGAATCGCTTGCCGCCAAAGCTTCAAGAAAAGCAGCGTCATCGGAGAGCAGCTCCGAAATAGTAATAGTATCGTCCGCCCTTTGGTTAAAGTTGTGCTGAAGCACATTTACAGAGGTTTGAGACGAATTTTTAAGATTGCTTGTTTCGGTTTTGTTATGCATAAACAAAAATGCCGCCGTAATTACAATAGTTACAAACACAAGCATAGCCGCAACCATGGTCACAATTGATTTACCTATTTTAGACATAGTATACCACCTCAAAAATAGAAATTTGCCATAAAATGTATTTTAAAGCAGTAAAACGCACTTTATTTAAATAATATTTTACATCAATTGCAACTGCTTGTCAAGGTTTTTTGAATAATTTATTAAACATCACAAAATTATCTGAAAATATTAAAGAAAAGGCGATCCCAGAGGGTCATGCTCATAAATGGCTCAACGAAGCTAAGATAGGCGTATATAACAAATACGGCTATCCACGGTACGGACGTTATCATAACAGGGAAAGCACGTGATTTTCCCGCAGGAGTGGGGCGGCTCATATTCCTGCCCTTGACAAGGCAGATTATTCCAACTATAAGTCCCGCCAAGGCAAAGCCGAACCTGAACACCGCATTTATAATAAGTACTGCCCAGTCTGTGCCGGTCAGTGCGGTCATATCTATTTCGCCGCCGCTCAAAGCGTTCTCATACACATTGGGGGCAAAGTACTGCATAATAACGTTTGACACCGAGGCTGTGGTGTTTACTATAATATGTGTGATTATTGAGGGTATGAGGGAATTGTACTTCACAGCCACCACCGCAAGAGGTATGCCAAGCAAAAATCCGAGAATAAACTGCTGGTAATTTTCGTGCATAAGACCGAAAATCAGCGCAGAAAGGAAAATCGCGAACCTTTCGTTGTACTTTCTCATGGACTGGAGCAGCACGCCTCTGTACAGAAGCTCTTCAAGGACGGGACCCAAAAGGCAGGCGTAAAAAAACATAAACACATTCGCGCCAAAGGAAGTAGTTGCGGAAAGGTCGATAGTACGTCCCGTAAGACCAAAATTATCCAGTATTGACGTAATTATCTGTGTCAGCAGAGCCGCCGCTGTCTGCAACCCAAGACAGAGGGTGACAAGCTTTGCCACTGTACCGCCGCTGTAACCCTCTCGTGTGGAAAGCTTTTTAAAGTCGGGAGGGGTGAATTTCAGGATTTTAAGTCCCACAAGAATTGCCGTGGTTTCGCTTATTATCGGCATCATGCAGGAAAATACCGTGGACAGCATCTCGTTTTCACTGAAAGCTACCGCGCCCTTTCGGAAAGCCTCCATAGTCAGTCCGCCGCCGTAAAGCATACAGCCGAACCGCAGTATAAGCTGGCTGACAACATTGAATATGACAATATTTAACAACAGAACCAGCGCAGTTTTGCTGTACTGCTTTCGTATTTCGCAGCGTTCCTCGGGACTTGGCTTTACCGTAACCGCACCCGCCTGCTCGTTTTGTGACATTACATTATTTTCCATATCGTACTCCTATTTAAGTAATTTGATCTTATCCATTGAAGCAAAATTTCTGTTGGTATAGTAGCTGTCCTCCGTAACCTCGGCAACGACCTCTATAAAGTCGGGCATAGTCACCTGAACGGTCTCATCGGGAAGCTCCGCCTCCATAATGGCATATCCGCTTTCAACGGTATTTTCAAAAATGTCGAACTCGAATTTCAGACCGCCATATGGGATAATATACCGTTTTTTCTTTATGGTATTCAATATAATGTGTTTTTTGTACTCGTTATATTGATCCTCGGTTATCTCCCGCTCGTTTTCTATTCGGACTGCGGAACTGCCCGTCCGCGCCTTTTCGGTGTAAATGAATCTGTCGTCCCAGCGGCGGATACGTCCCTGAAAGCCGCTTTCGGGAGAAAGGTACGCCTGCTCTATTGTATGGAACGGGAAGCCGTCAATGTTATCGGGAATTTTCACCAGCCACCTGCGCTCCACCTCAAGGGAGAGCAGCTTCCCGCCCCTTTGGGCTACAGCCTTGTCACTGTAGAAATCGTTCCCAGTTATCTCGGCAAAGACTTCAAAGCCAAAGGTGTCCCCGTCGGTTTCGAGAACGGCGGCGGACTTTTCATTTTTATAGAGCCTGATGTTATAGCCCTTGCCGTCCCCAAGTATTCGGGGCATTTTTATTAAAAACCTTTTTGAATAATTTTCCATAATTCCTCCGAATGTGTATTTTTTACAATTATACTATATTATAATGGAAAAGTCAATATTTTTGCGGAATAACGAGTAAGAAAAATGCAGAAAATATTTATAAAACGTCCACATTTAGGCAGGTATATTATGGTATAATCAAACAAATTTTGAATTATTATTGGGACAAATTTTATGAACTGTGCAAATGCGGCAAGGAAAACCAAGACAGCAGCCTGCTCTGCAATTTCTGTGGGGATAAGCATGAGCTTGCGTGACCAAGTTGTAGAAAAATCCTTGAAGCAGGCTCGATATTCTGCAACAAGTGCGGCGCAAAAATTGCCGGAGCAAACCCTGTTCAGCCCGTTAATATAAATTATGGCGCTTGGAGATAAAGGACGGTATGTTTTTAAAATATACCGAAAAAAGCAAAGGCGGCAAGCGATACTGACAAAAGCAATTTTTTGGCACGGTACAAAGCCGTGCCTTTATTTTGGCTTCTTTTTCATTTCCATTATGTAACGCTTTGTCTCCTCCGCAGCCTCGCCGCTAAGAATAATTATTGCGAAAAGATTTATTACCAGCATTACCCAGTTCATACCGTCCGCCGCGCCCCATACTAGCTCAAGACGGGACACTGCTCCCACAAACGCCGCCGCCGTGTAAAGTACACGAAAAACAAACAGCGGCTTTTTACTTTTTGTAATGAATGTCAGACACTTTTCCCCGTAAAAATACCAGCCCAGCAGTGTGCAGAACGCAAAAATCATCGCCGACACCGCCACAAAAATCGCGGCGTATTTTCCCAATCCCCGTTGAAATCCCTCCGCAGCCATGGCAAGTCCTGCTTTGCCGCTGTTCTCAGAGCCTGTGACAAGAATTACCAGCGCAGTTAAGGTACAGCAAATAATTGTGTCTATCACAACCTCGACAACTGCCCACATTCCCATTTGTACAGGCTCTTTGCAGTCTGTTTCGGTGTGTACCAGCACCGAGCTGCCCATACCCGCTTCGTTAGAAAAAATCCCCCGCCGAAGACCGTGAGACACAGCTTTTTTCACCGCAGCCCCGCAAACTCCTCCCGCGATCTGCTCCAAGCCTATTGCGGACGTTACAATGCTTTTCAGGGCAGGCAGGAGGTTTTCTCCGAAAATAACAATTACGGCGACCGCAGCTAAAAAGTACAGCACAGATATTACGGGTATTATTTTTTCGGCGGCTTCAGCGACCTTTTTCGCGCCCCGAAAAATTATTGCCCCGCAAAAAAACGCCGCTGCACCGCCAGCAAGAATTGGGGAAATTCCTATCTCGCACGCCGCCGCGGAAATGGCGTTTGTCTGGGTCATATTCCCAATTCCGAAGGAAGCCGCCGCACAGACTGCGGCGTACAAAACTCCGAAAAAAGGTCTGCCGAAGGCGTCCGAAATATATGACATCGGTGCATTCCCCGCCTTGCTTTTGTACCGCACGCCAAGGACGTTTTCCGCAAAGGCAAGAGCCGTCCCGAACAGAGCCGATACCCACATCCAGAACACAGCTCCCGCTCCGCCAATGGAAATTGCCGCCGCAACTCCCACGATATTGCCTGTCCCTGTCTCTTATACACTTCTCCGAGCCCACGAGACTAAGGCGAATCTCGTATGCCGTCTTCTGCTTGAAAA
>CAMWVF010000186.1 GCA_947177545.1 uncultured Clostridia bacterium
AGTATACAGTATATATTATACAATACGGGACAATTGTTGTCAAGGAATTTCAGACAAAATAATTTGCAGGGCGGTGAGCGCCCCGCAAATATAAAATTACAGCATTAACGCTTTATCTTTTTGTATATTTTTCTATTGTAATTTTGTCGAAAATATGTTATACTATTATGTAAATTATTGTATTGGAAGTTTGTGTTTTGTATAAATTTGTAAAAAAAATGATTTTGTGTATCTGCCTTGCTTCGGCGGTACTGATGAGCGGCTGCGACGAGGTGGAGGAGGAGATCCCCGAGACCACGGCGGAGACTTCCGTCACAGAAAGACCGTATCCGGTTACGGCGGGGTCTCTTATTTTTAACGAACAGCCCGAATCCGTGGGCAGCCTTTCCCCTGCCATAACCGAGATGATATGTCAGCTTGGATACGGCGATAAAATTATCGGCAGAAGCAGCTACTGCGATTACCCCGAAGAGGTGGAAAACAAAGTAAGCCTCGGCTCTGCCGCAAACCCCGACGTTGAGGCTATAATTGCCGCAAAGCCGCAATTGCTGGTATCTCACAGCCCTATCGCCAAAAAAGATATTACTGAGATCGAAAATGCGGGGACGCGGGTCTGGATAATTTCCGCCCCCAATTCTGTGGAGGAGCTTTACGGCTGCTACAGGGATATAGCTTCTGTTTTCGGAGGCAGCCCGAACGGTGAGGAGTCTGCCTCCGATGCAATGAAGCCGCTTTTTAATGCTCTTTTTGAGGCGCAGGATTCTGTTGACAGCTTTGTGTATATCATGTCTCCCGACCTTGCCGCGGCTTCCAATTCCACCTTCGCGGGCAGCTTCTTTTCAAGCTTCGGTACAAACGCCGCAGGGGACATGGAAGATATTTCCCTGTCAGAGGAGGAGCTTACAGAGCTTGATCCGCAGTGGGTAATCCTGCCCCATAACGTTTCGGAGGAGAATTTGCCGAGCGGTCTGAGCGCAGTGGAAAACGGAAGGATAATCATTCTTGACGAGGAAATGCTGGAAAGAATAGAGCGTCCCACATCAAGGCTTGACGGCGTTGTGGACGATATTTTGAAGCAGATAAAAAATTCGGAAAAGGAAAGTGAAGAAGAGTAAATTTTAATTTGCGGGGAACGCCGCAAGGAAATATTTCGCAATTATTGTAATTTTTTAGGAGCAAGCGAACATACAATGAAAAAGAAAATTACTCTCTGTTTGCTGTGTACTGCTCTGATGTGCGGACTTTGCGGCTGTAACGGCGGGGAAAACAAGTACACCGCAGACAGCGAAAGCCATACTGTCACAACAGCGGCGGAAACGGAGAAGCCGCAGGAACCACAGGAAGATACCGAGACCTCCGCAGAAACGACAAGCGCAGCGGAAACAACTAAAAGCACAGAGGGTCTGACCGTCTCACCGAGCGGGTATCTGCTTGACCCGAGCGTGACCCTTGGGGAACACGAATACGCATATGACTTTGCCGAAAATCAGCCCTGCTTTATAGAGGAAACAGACGGCGGCGTAAGAGTGTACGGCGTAAACACAGATACGGAGCGGGAATGGCATTACATCAACCGCGTAATGGATCAGGAGCTGTTCTCAACAACAAGCTGCGTAGTTCTGGAGCATGACGGCATTGCGGACGAATTCTCGGGGGCTTGGGGAGAGCGTTTCGGCACGGTCATGTCGGTTTATTCGGGTGACTTTGACGGCGACGGCGAAACTGAGGTCGCCACTTGCAGATATGACACGAGCGGGACATTCTGCCATATAATGGAGCTTGTGCTGTACAAGCTGAACAGCGGGCATTACGAACAGTTTATGTTCTATCCGCAGGACTTTAACGACAAATATATAAACGTTGAAATAGACAATGAAAAGAAATCGCTTACCCTCTCGTTAAACGGCTTTAACAAAACGTATGCCTGCGACTTTTCGGAAATCGCGCCGCCGGAGATGACGGAATTTAATGTCAATTTGCTGCAGGTCAATGATTTTGTTTTGGATGGCAGCGAAATAACCTATATTGTAACTCCTCTTTTCAGCGGATATACTCCCGAGGCGTTTGTTGACATATGCTTCAAGCTTGAATTTTCGGACGGCGTTTTTACCTGCTCCGACGTTGAATTTACCGAAAGATAAATTTAATCTTGCAATCTGCGGAAAAAAGTGCTATAATTTTAGTTGAAATTTTTGAAATAACAAAGGAGCACACAAAATGAAAGAACTTGCTACAAACGCCAAAATCGAGACCAAATGTCTCCACGCAGGGTATACCCCGAAAAACGGCGAGCCAAGAGTCGTGCCTATAGTCCAGAGCACTACCTACGTTTACGACTCCACGGACGACGTTGCCGCAGTTTTTGACGACCCTACAAAAAGCCTGATATACTCCCGCTTTGAGAACCCCACAACCGACGCTGTGGAAAAGAAGATCGCCGCTCTGGAGGGCGGAGCTGCCGCAATGTGCACATCCAGCGGACAGGCTGCTTCTCTGCTGTCAATTTTAAACATCTGCGAGGCGGGGGACAGCTTTATAGCCTCCTCGTCCATTTACGGCGGCACAATAAACCTTTTCGGCTTCACTCTTAAAAGAATGGGCATAGAGTGCATCTGGGTGGACGTGGACGCTGACGAGGATGAGCTTAACGCCGCTTTCAAGCCCAATACAAAGGCTGTTTTCGGCGAGACTATCGCGAACCCCGCACTGACTGTACTTGATATTGAAAAATGGGCAAAGGCTGCACACGCACACGGCGTACCCCTTATCGTGGACAATACCTTTGCAACGCCTATTTTGTGCCGTCCCATAGAGTGGGGCGCGGATATCGTTATTCATTCCACGTCAAAGTATATGGACGGTCACGCTGTACAAGTCGGCGGCGTTATCGTTGACTCGGGCAAGTTCGACTGGACAAGCGGAAAATTCCCCTGCATGACCGAGCCTGACGAAAGCTATCACGGTATTGTTTATACAGAAAAGTACCCCTTTGCTCCGTACATTGTCAAGGCAAGAATTCAGCTTCTGAGGGACTTCGGCTGCTACCCTGCGGCGAACAGCTCTTTCCTGCTCAATTTGGGTCTGGAGACACTTGCGGTACGTATGAAGCAGTACTGCGAAAACGCTATGAAAGCCGCAAAATTCATTAAGGACACGGGCAAGGTGAGCTTTGTTTCCTATGCGGGACTTGAGGGTGACAAGTACCATAAGCTTGCAGAAAAATATCTTCCTTTGGGAACCTGCGGCGTAATTTCTTTCTCAATAAAGGGAGGCAGGGACGCTGCTGTCAGGTTTATGGACAGTCTCACTCTTGCCTCAAACGAGGTGCACGTTGCGGATATCCGCACCTGTGTTCTGCACCCCGCTTCCGCAACACACCGTCAGCTTTCAGACGAGCAGCTTGCCGCTGCGGGAATTGACGGCGGTCTGATAAGATTCTCCGTCGGTCTTGAAAATATCGACGACATACTTGCTGATCTGAAGCAGGCGTTCGATAAGATATAAAGCAAACAAAAACGTATAAAAAAGTACCCTTTGCGAAAGATATCCGCAAAGGGTATTTTTATGTGTGAAAGGAAATATAAAAAATTATTCAACTGCAAGAACGAACTGACCGTAGTGGTCTGTATTGAATTTAACAATACCGGCCGCGTTGACCTTGCCTGTGCCTACCTTAACGAGCTTGCCGTTTACGTATTCGTATACGTTAACTGTCTGACCTATAAACTTTGCGCCTACTCTGTACTTTACAGAAACCTTATCAACGCCGTCAAGCTTGCCCTCGCCTGCAAAATCAAGCTGAACTACCTTAGACGCGTCGAGCTTATTGATATCCTTTGCAGAAAGGAAATTCCTGCTGCTTATGGAGAAATTGAGAGCGGCAGCGCCGTTTATATCTTCCTTAGCAACAGATACCTTAAGAACAGAGCTGTAGTTAAGGGTAAGAGTTTTTGCGTTCTTGTTCTTTGTAAATGCAGCTACCATTTCGGCTGTAACGGGTGTCTCTGCTGCGTTTACTGTAAGCTCGGGGCTTCTTGAAGCAGCAACCTGTGCAGGTGTGGAAACTGTAGGTGCGATATCTGCGGAAGAATTTACAGGATTATTGCTCGATACGGGGTTGCTTGCAGATGTGTTGTTGTCAGAACCTGTGTTACCGTCACCAGTTTCGCCACCAGTTTCGCCACCAGTCTCTCCGCCAGAATCTCCCCAGGGCTCGCCCCCAGAGCCGCAGCCGGACTCGCAGCCAGAGGACCAGCCAGAGACGCAACACGAAACG
>CAMWVF010000187.1 GCA_947177545.1 uncultured Clostridia bacterium
ATTTCGTTCCATTAGAAAATAATTAATTGATATTTACACTAATTACCACGGCATATTTTTTCATGTTCGGCAGAAACTACTGCTGTAGGAACGTTATCCTAATTTTTAATAAAAAGGAATTTGTTTTTATGAGAAAATATGATAACCTCGACAGCCTGCTTGCGGGCTGCGAGACCGCCAAAATTTACTTTGCGTCTCTTCCCGATTACGTGCAGGGAGCGGTCATCAAAAGGGGCAGCAATATCCTCACCGAGGAGCAGCTCCACCGCTGCGCGGAAACCGCAATGCACGAATTTATCTGACCCTGATTTTTTGTCTGCACTTTGATTAAAAATCAGGAAACGAAAACGGCTGCACGGTACTGAACCGTACAGCCGAATTTTTTCGGTTTTAACCAAGTAATTTTTCCGCAGAAGCAAGCTTTACGCTTACGCAGAAAATCTGCATTGCCGCCTCAAGCTCCTCAAGGGGTGGGTATGTGGGGGCAATTCTGATGTTCTTGTCCTCCGGATCCTTGCCGTATGGGAAGGTCGCTCCCGCAGAGGTGAGAACCACGCCTGCCTCCTTGCAAAGCTGCACGACACGCTTGGCGCAGCCGCTCAGGGTATTTACCGAAATGAAGTAGCCGCCCTTTGGCTTGTTCCATTCAAGGACGTCAAGCTCGCCCAGCTTGCTGTCCAGATCGTTAAGGACAAGCTTGAACTTAGGCTCGACAATTTCACGGTGCTTTGCCATATGTGCCATGATGCCGTCCACATTCTTGAAGTACTTAACATGACGGAGCTGATTTATCTTGTCGTAGCTTATGCACTGGATACCCATAAGCTGTGTGATCTGCTTCATGTTGTTCACAGAGCCTGCCATAATTGCAATGCCTGCGCCCGAGAACGAAATCTTCGAGGTAGAGGCGAATATGAACACCATATCCTCTTTACCTGTTTTCTTGCACTCGTCCAGAATGTTCAAAATCTTGTCGGGGTCGTCGCTGAGGTGGTGTACGCAGTAGGCGTTGTCCCAGAAGATACGGAAGTCCTTAGCCTTTGGCGAGAGCTTCGCAAAACGCTTTACAACCTCGTCAGAGTAGGAAATCCCATCGGGGTTTGAGTAAAGAGGCACGCACCAGATACCCTTGACAGTATCGTCCTCGGAGACAAGCTTTTCGATCATATCCATGTCGGGACCGTCGCTTTTAAGGGGTATGTTTACCATCTCGATACCGAAGTGCTCGCAGATTGCGAAGTGTCTGTCGTATCCCGGCACGGGACACAAAAACTTTATTTTGTCGTACTTGTCCCAAGGCTTGTCGCTGCCGAGTACGCCGTGGGTCATAGCCCTTGAAACGGTGTCGTACATCATTGCAAGGCTGGAGTTTCCGCCGATAATAAGCTCCTCCTCCGTAACGCCAAGCAGGTCGCCGAAAAGTACCTTTGCATCGTGTATACCCGTCAGACAGCCGTAGTTGCGGCAGTCTATACCGTCGGCGGTAAGCATACTCGCCGCGTTGGTGAAAACGTCGAACATAGGCATAGCCAAATCAAGCTGTGCTGTACTGGGCTTTCCTCGGGACATATCAAGCTTCATGCCCTTGGCTTTGTAGCCCTCGTATTCCTTTTCACATTCCGCTTTAAAGGCGGAAAGCTGTTCCTTAGTCATTTCTGTAAGCTTCATGACAATCTTCCTTTCGATTAAAAATCATCATAAGGTGTACTGCACACGGCTACAATTGTTTTCCGCATACGCACGTCCTTGAATTCAATCCACATTATATAATACTACATTTCGTTAGGGTTTGCAAGTGTTTTATAAATTTCCTGCAAATTATTTTCTTTTCATACACAATATTACATAAAATTAATAATTAAAAATTAATAATGAATAATTTTCATACTAAGCCTGCGTACAGTTTTAAATTCCAGTAAATTGGCAAAATAAAGTTTGTTGTATTTGCCCCGTCACTTGGGAACTTGATAAAATAACGGTATGCCATATCTGATGTTGGGTGAACGCTCGCCTCAGGGCGTTCACCGCCCTGCCTTGACAATCATATTTCTTTGTGGTATCCTATAAAATAGAGTATAATTGTTTTTTAGGAGAACGATATGGAACAGCACTTTTTAAAGCGTGTACGCGCAGAAATAAATCTGAACGCCGCCGAAAATAACCTTAACGCAGTCAAATCCCTCCTCGCCCTTAGCAGAACCAAGCCCGCCTGCGTGATAAAGGCGGACGGCTACGGTCACGGTGACGGCGAGCTTTTAAAGCTTTACGAAAGCATGGGCGCGGACTTTTTCTGCGTGTCAAATATAACCGAGGCTTTGAGGCTGCGCAGTAACGGGTGCAGTGGGGACGTTCTCATTTTAAGCTGGAGCAACCCCGAGGACTCGGACATTCTTTCGGACAACAATATCATTTCCGCAATAGTTTCTTTGGAGAATGCGCGGGAAGTTTCCAAGTGCGCGAGCAAGCCCGTCAGGGTACACATAAAGCTTGACACAGGCATGAACAGGGTGGGTATTTCCGCCGCCAATACGGAGAAATGCGCCGCCGAAATTGCGGAAATCGCAAAGCTCCCCAACATTAATGTGGAGGGGGTCTTCACGCACTTTGCCGTGGCGGACGACACGTCTGAGGAAAGCGTTGAGTTCACGAAAATGCAAAAAGAAAGCTTCTTTGCAGCAGTGGACAGAGCCGAGCAGTTAGGAGTGAAGCTTACGCACAAGCACTGTCTAAATAGTGCGGGGGCGATTTTTCACTATGATGAGCGGAGTACGCTGGCAAGATTTGGCATTGTGCTTTACGGCTTGAAGCCCGACTATGCCCTTGAAATGCCTGTAAAATTAGAGCCTGTTATGGAATTAAAATCCGTAATTTCCCATATAAAGACAATACATAAGGGGGATACGGTGAGCTACGGCAGGACTTACGCTGCCGACCGTGACAGGGTGATAGCGACTGTACCATGCGGATATGCGGACGGTTATCCGCGGCTTTTGAGCGGACAGAACGAGGTTCTTTTGCACGGCAGGCGTGCAAGGGGAGTTGGCAGGGTCTGTATGGATCAGATGATGATAGACGTGACGGACATTCCCGATGCCGCTGTGGGGGACGAGGTAACTCTTTTCGGCAGGGGCGGGGTTGATATTATTACTGCGGACGACCTTGCGGAAAAGTGCGGAATGATAGGTTACGAAATAATCTGCGGTATCAGCGGACGTGTACCGCGGGTATACATAAGGGACGGAAATGCTGCTGCATACAAAAATTAACAACTAATAATTGCTTTGCGGGACTTTTTCCCGCAAATTTTTTTATGTAATACTTGAAATTTTTACATTTTTATGGTATAATAAACTGGTATTTTTATGAACCGATTAGGAGAGAAAAAATGAAAATTGCCATTCTTGAAGCTAAAACCGTTTCAAAGGGAGACGTTTCCTTTGATGAAATATACCGCTTGGGGGAAGTTGCCGAGTACCCGCTGACCCCCGCCGAGGACGTCATAAAAAACATCGGGGACGCGGAGGCTGCAATCTGCAATAAGACCGTGTTCGATGAAAAGGTGCTCCGTGCCTGTCCGAATTTGAAATATATCGGGCTTTGCGCCACGGGGTACAACAACGTTGACCTTATAACCTGCAATGAACTGGGAATAACTGTATGCAATGTCCCTGCGTATTCAACGGCGGCGGTGGCACAGCAGGTATTTTCCTTTATTTTACATTTTGCGAGCAAAACGTCCAAATACAACAAATTCGTTAAGCAGGGGGGCTGGATAAAGTCCGAGACATTTTCGGATTTTGTGTATCCCATTCAAGAGCTTGCGGGCAAGACCGTAGGCATAATCGGCTACGGCTCTATCGGCAGGAAAGTCGCAAAAATCGCGCAGGCTTTCGATATGAATGTCATCGTGAATACCCGTACCGCACGGCAGGACAGCTCCGTTAAATTTGTGAGTATCAAGGAGCTTTTTTCTAAGGCGGACGTTATCACGGCACACTGTCCTCTCAACGATACCACAAACGGACTTATATGCAAAGAAACTCTTGAATACTGCAAGCCGACTTGTGTTATCATAAATACAAGCCGCGGCGCGGTGGTAAAGGAGCAGGACTTGGCGGACGCTCTCAACAGCGGCAGGATTTCGGGGGCGGCGTTGGACGTCCTTTGCAAAGAGCCTATGTGCGAGGACAACCCGCTGCTTACGGCGAAAAACTGCATAATCACGCCACACATTTCATGGGCGGCTCTGGAGACGCGTCAGCGGCTCGTCAAGAC
>CAMWVF010000188.1 GCA_947177545.1 uncultured Clostridia bacterium
GACGACGCTACCGCTTTCAACGGCGAGAAAAAAGGCACTATCCGCGGCAAGGGCGTTGTGAACAATAAGATGACAAACTATATGTTCAAGCTTCTTGAAAAGGAGGGTATTCCTACTCACCTTGTTGAGGAAATAAGCGACAGAGAGACTATCGTTAAAAAGGTTGAGATAGTTCCCCTTGAGGTTATTGTGAGAAACGTTGCGGCGGGCAGTTTTTCCAAAAAGCTTGGCATTGAGGAGGGTACTCCCCTGAAGCGTCCCACGCTGGAATTCAGCTACAAGAACGACGATCTTGGCGACCCGTTCATCAACGACTACTACGCTCTCGGTCTCGGTCTTGCTACTCAGGAGGAAATTGATACCATTTCAAAGTACGCATTTGCGGTAAATGACTTTATGCTGAAATTCTTCAAGGAGCACGGCATTGACCTTATCGACTTCAAGATAGAGTTCGGCAGATTTCACGGTCAGATACTGCTTGCGGACGAAATTTCTCCCGACACCTGCCGTTTCTGGGACAGCAAGACCCACGAAAAGCTTGACAAGGACCGTTTCCGCAGAGACATGGGCGGCGTAGAGGAAGCTTATCAGGAAATGATGAAGAGAATATTTGGCGAATAATTTTCAGTTGATTTTCCGTAGGGGCGGATTCCATATCCGCCTGTTATTCAAAAATATTTCGTGCGGACATTTTGTCCGCACCTGCAAGCGCGAAAGGAATTTTTATGGGCGGATTTTTTGGAGCAGCGTCAATGAACGACTGCATAAGCGACGTTTTTTTCGGTACGGATTATCATTCTCATCTCGGTACAAGACGCGGCGGTATGACAGCTTATGACACGGAACTTGGTTTTCAGAGAAACATTCACAGCATTGAAAATTCACCGTTCAGAACAAAATTTGAAAAGGACGTTGAAGCTATGCGAGGCAGACTCTGCATAGGCTGCATAAGCGATACAGACCCGCAGCCTATTCTGCTGCGCTCAAAGCTGGGTCTGTATGCTGTCTGTACAGTTGGCATAATCAACAATGCCGACAAGCTAAGGAATGAAATTCTCGATAGCTGTTTCGCAAGCTTTGAAGCTATGAGTAGCGGCAAAATAAATGACAGTTCCCTCGTGGGTGCGCTTATTTCGCAAAAGGGGTCTTTTGTGGAGGGCATACGCTACGCCCAGTCGAAGATAGATGGTACGGTTTCCATGCTTGTACTTACCGAGGACGGCATTATTGCCGCAAGGGACAAGGCGGGCAGACTTCCCATAGTTATAGGCAAGCGTGAGGACGGCTGGTGCTTCTCCTTTGAGTCCTTTGCTTTTCAGAAGTTGGGATATGAGACCTACCGTGAGCTTATGCCTGCGGAAATCGTGAAAATCACACCAGAAAGCTGCGAGGTACTTGACAAGGGCTGCGAGGATATGAGAATATGCACCTTTTTGTGGACGTACTACGGCTATCCCAACTCGATCTACGAGGGAGTTACCGTTGAGACCATGCGTACACGCAACGGTGAGATAATGGCGGATACCGACATTAACAACGGCACTCTCCCCGACGTGGATTATGTTTGCGGCGTACCCGATTCGGGCGTACCCCACGCTATAGGCTACGCAAACAGAAGCGGCATACCCTTTGCACGCCCGTTTATAAAGTACACACCCACATGGCCGAGGAGCTTTATGCCGCAAAGCCAGTCCATGAGAAATAAGGTCGCTAAAATGAAGCTTATACCCGTCCAAGAGCTTATCGACGGCAAAAAGCTGCTTTTTGTGGACGACAGTATCGTCCGCGGTACTCAAATGCGTGAGACTGTAGAATTTCTGTACGCAAACGGCGCAAAGGAGGTACATATGCGTTCCGCCTGTCCGCCTATCATGTACGGCTGCAAATATCTGAATTTTTCACGGAGTACTTCGGAGCTTGATCTTATCGCAAGAAAGATAATCGACGAGCTTGAGGGCGAAGAGGGTGTTAAGTACATCGAGGAGTACAGCAGCTCCAAAACCGAGCGGGGCAGAAAGCTGCGGGACGAGATATGCCGCAGACTGAAGCTTACCTCGCTTGAATTCCAGTCTTTAGAGGGTACTGTCAAGGCAGTCGGCTTGCCCGAGTGCAAGCTTTGCAGCTACTGTTGGAACGGAAAGGAATGAACCGTATGAGCAGTATTCATGAAGAATGCGGCGTCTTTGCCATTTACAGCAAGGACACCGCAGACGTTGCAATGCAGACATATCTCGGACTTTACGCCTTGCAGCACAGGGGACAGGAGTCCTGCGGAATTGTGGTTAACGACAGCGGAGTGTTCAGCTATCACAAGGATTTGGGACTTGTTCACGAGGTCTTTGACAAGGACACACTTGCAGGTCTCGGTCAGGGCAATATCGCAGTGGGACACGTCCGCTACTCTACAACGGGAAACTCAAACCGTTCCAACGCACAGCCTTTGGTTGTTCGGCACGTAAAGGGTCCCATGGCTCTTGCGCATAACGGAAATCTCACCAACGCCTACGAGCTGCGGCGTGAGTTTGAGTTGGGTGGAGCGATTTTCCATACCACAAACGACACAGAGGTAATTTCCTACGCAATAACGCAGCAGCGGCTTGTTTGCTCCTCAATTGAGGAGGCGGTTGAAAAAGCCATGGATAAGATACAGGGGGCGTACTCACTTGTGGTCATGTCTCCTCAAAAGCTTATCGCGGCGAGGGATCCTGTTGGCTTCCGTCCCCTTTCAATAGGTAGGTTGGGTGACGCTTACGTTATCGCCTCCGAGACCTGCGCTTTTGACAGTATCGGGGAAGATTTTGTCCGCGACGTTCAGCCGGGAGAGGTCATTGTTATTGACGAAAACGGTATACGCTCAATAGGTACGCACATTTCCCAAAAGCCTCATATATGCGTGTTTGAGTACGTTTATATAGCCCGTCCCGATTCGGTTATTGAGGGGTCAAGTGTACATCAGGCGCGTATCAAGGCAGGGGAGTATCTGTGGCAGGAACACCCTGCCCCGGCGGACGTTGTTATCGGCGTTCCCGACAGCGGTCTTGACGCTGCTTTGGGCTTTGCAAACGCTTCGGGAATACCATACGGCGTCGGGTTTATCCGCAACAGATATATTGGCAGGACTTTTATTCAGCCTACCCAGACCGAGCGTACCAACTCGGTGCGGATAAAGCTGAACGTGGTTAAGGAAACTGTCAGGGGCAAGCGTGTTGTGCTTGTGGACGACAGTATCGTCCGCGGCACAACCTCCCGCAGGACGGTCAATCTGATACGCGAAGCGGGGGCAAAGGAGATTCATGTAAGAATATCATGTCCGCCTTTTATAAGTCCCTGCTATTTCGGCACGGATATAGACAGTAAGGAAAACCTTATCGCATGCAAGATGTCCGTCCCCGAGATCGCAAAAGAGATAGGCGCGGACACTCTCGGCTATCTCAGCGTGGAGGCGGTAAACCGTCTTGCCGAAAATTCGGACTGCGAATTCTGTAACGGCTGTGTTACCGGGAATTATCCTGCGCCAATTCCAAATGAAATACGCAAGGATAAATTTGAGTTTAAGATTAAAAAATAGACGGCTTGTAGGGGACAGGTTTTCCGTCCCGATATGACGGTACTGTTTAGCCGGACGGAGAACACGTCCCCTACAGATTTTGTTATGATATTTTTATGTTCCTCAATAAAATAAAAGTAACCGAAAGGAATTAACAATTATGAAAAGTTTTTCTGAAAGCTACAAGGAAGCGGGAGTTGACGTTACTGCGGGCTACACCGCGGTGGAGCTTATGAAAAAGCACGTTGCCCGCACTGTGACAAGCGGCGTGCTGTCGGGTATCGGAGGCTTTGGCGGTTTATTCGAGCTTGATATGACGGGCATAAGCAAGCCTGTTCTTGTTTCGGGAACGGACGGCGTGGGTACTAAAATAAAAATTGCTTTTATTATGGATAAGCATGACACCGTTGGCATTGACTGTGTTGCGATGTGTGTGAACGACATCATCTGCTGCGGCGCAAAGCCACAGTTTTTCCTGGACTATATAGCTTGCGGCAGGAACTTCCCCGAAAAGATAGCGAGCATAGTTTCGGGTGTTGCGGAGGGCTGCGTACAGGCGGGCTGCGCTCTTATCGGAGGCGAGACTGCGGAGCACCCACAGCTAATGCCCTACGACGAGTACGACCTTGCGGGATTGTCCGTTGGTATCGTTGACAAGGATAAAATTCTCGACCCCACCAAACAAAAGGCGGGGGCCGTGATGATAGCTATAAAATCAA
>CAMWVF010000189.1 GCA_947177545.1 uncultured Clostridia bacterium
CAGACAGAGAAGTTACGGAGGGGCGGTTCAAACCGATTGCGTCAACGTCCTCCAATACAAAATTTACAATAAAATTAAGTGTAATTTTTACTGTTGTTAATACTGCTGTTTTTGCATTCTCATTCTCATTCTTTTATTTTGATTTGGACTTGCATTATTTATTTTCATCTGCAATTCTGTTCTGCATATATTTTGTTTCTGATATTATTTTTAAAAATAAAACTACTTTGAAGTATGACGAAATTTTATTTATTCAGTTGGGAATACCTGCTGTTTTTATTGCAATATTACTTATGTTTATAATCTTCATAATATTTTTCCCTGGTTGGGGATTTGCACTCGCCTGCTGGATTACATTAGAGTACGCCAAAACAGAAATAATTTCCATCGCTTTGAATATGATGTTTTTAGCACTGTTACGGTTGATAACAAACACCGTAAAAAATAAAAAATAAATTAAAAAGGAGAAGATGAACATGAATCCAAAAATAGGTATCAGACCCGTAATTGACGGTCGCCAGTTCGGTATCAGGGAATCCCTTGAGGTACAGACAATGAACATGGCAAAAGCCGCAAAGGAGCTTATCGAGAAAAACTGCCGCTATGCTGACGGTACGCCGCTGGAGTGCGTTATAGGTCCTTGCACAATCGGCGGCGGCGCAGAGGCGTACAAGACCGAGGAGTTTTTCAATACTCAAAACGTCTGCGCAACTCTTTCAGTTACCCCATGCTGGTGCTACGGCACAGAGACAATTGACATGAACCCGCTGACCATAAAGGCGGTGTGGGGCTTTAACGGCACGGAGCGTCCCGGGGCAGTGTATCTTGCGGCGGCTATGGCTGCTCACGCCCAGAACGGTCTGCCCGCATTTGCAATTTACGGCAGGGACGTTCAGGACATGACCGACACCACTATCCCCGACGACGTTGCGGAAAAAATTCTCCGCTTCGCAAGGTGCGCCGCCGCTGTGGGTCAGATACGCAGCAAGGCTTATGTTGGACTCGGTTCGGTTTCAATGGGTATTGGCGGCTCTTACTGCAACGCCCTGTTCATGCAGAAATATTTGGGAGTACGTCCCGAATGGGTTGATATGACGGAAATTCTCCGCCGTGTAAAGCTTGAAATTTATGACCATGACGAGTACGAAAAGGCTCTTGCATGGACTAAGAAAAATTGTCCCGAGGGAATGGACGTGAACACCGGAGCCAACGAAGGAAACAAGGGCGTTATGTCTCATGAGGAGCAGTGGGAATTCTGCGTAAAAATGACGCTGATAATCCGCGACATCATGCTTGGCAATCCTAAGCTTGCTGAAATGGGCTGGCATGAAGAATCCCGCGGCAGGAACGCAATTTACGGCGGTTTTCAGGGTCAGAGAATGTGGACGGACTGGCTCCCAAACGCAGATTTTGCCGAAAGCATCCTCAACTCCACATTCGACTGGAACGGCAAAAAACAGCCTGTTCTGCTTGCTACCGAGAACGACGGTCTCAACGGAACGGCAATGCTTTTCGGCAATATGCTTACGGGAAGAGCTTCTATATTTGCTGACGTGCGGACTTACTGGAGTCCCGAGGCGGTGGAAAGAGTTACAGGCAAAAAGCCCGAGGGCATGGCTGCTAACGGTTTCATACACCTGATAAATTCGGGCGCTGCCGCTGTTGACGCAACCGGACTTTCCAAAAATGAAAATGGCGAAAACGTTATGAAGCAATGGTGGGACGTTACCGACGAGGATATTTCCGCAATGCTTAAAGCAACGGACTGGTGTCCCGCAAACCTCGGCTATTTCAGAGGCGGCGGATTTTCCTCCCATTTCAAAACGCAGGCTGAAATGCCCGTGACAATGATACGCGTAAACATTGTTGATGGCGTGGGACCAGTACTCCAGCTTGCGGAGGGCTATACCGTTACCCTGCCTGACGAGATACACAAGCCGCTTGACGAGCGTACCGACAAGACATGGCCCACAACATGGTTTGTCCCCAAGCTGACGGGCGAGGGCGCGTTTGCGGACGTATACTCGGTTATGGCGAACTGGGGCGCAAACCATGGTTCTCTCACATACGGTCACATCGGCGCAGATTTGATTACCCTCGCTTCAATGCTGCGTATTCCCGTTTCCATGCACAACGTCAGCGAGGACAGGATCTACCGTCCCCACAGTTGGACAGGCTTCGGTACGGCTGACAATGAGAGCGCGGATTACCGTGCCTGTGCACATTACGGCTCGCTTTATTAAGTCAAAAATTAAAGCAGAGGATAGAAAATACTTCTATCCTCTGCTTTTGTATTTTTTGCAAATCACGCGTTGGCTCTGCGCTTAGTACAGATATAAAAAATCCCTAAATGCGGCAGGAATTATATGTCTGCAAATATAATAAGGAGGCAAAAGCTACCTCTTTTTGACCGAGTAGCCAAAGCTGCCCAGCTTTCTGCCCAAAGCAAAATATTCGCCGTGGGAATAAGCCATAAGTCCCGCTTGATTAAGGTTGATCTTGCCCTTGCTGTCAATGTATCGGCTGTCAACGCTTACAGACAAAATTTCCGCAAGGAACATATCGTGACTCCCAAGCGGCTTTATATCGACAACTCTGCACTCCAGAGCAAGCGGACTTTCCTCGATTATCGGAGCTCTTACAGCGGTCGCTGCGGTAAGGTGAAGCCCGCATTTTTTTATTTTGGGTATATCCCGACCGCTTTTTACCCCGCAGAAATCTGTCGAAAAGACCATTTTTGACGTGGTAAGATTTATAACAAACTCGCCGCTTTCCTTAATAATATCATAAGAGCAGCGTGTTGGTCTAACAGAAATATATGTCATAGGCGGACGCGTGTTCACAATTCCTGTCCAAGCCACAGTCATCACGTTAGCCTGCTCCAAAGTACCGCTTGTGACCATAACAGCCGGCAGCGGCGCGAGGAGAGTCCCCGCCTTTAAATTTGTTCTCATAGTAAATTCTCCCCATTTTTACATACATAAAGTTACGCTGTCTGCAAGTAATGCAAACAGCGTAACGGCGTGTTTCAGCTTTGGAAAAAAGATTTTTATTTGCTCACCTGTAGTTTTTTATTATAAATAAATTATAACTTATTTTCAAATGGTTGTCAATAGTATGTATTCTGTTTAAATAAAACAAACTAAAAAAATACTGGTCACAACACTTATAGCAATCCTTAAAATATATTCATATAATTTGTAGGTGACGAGTTTCCCGCCCCTACAACAAGGCGTTATTTTGTAGGTTTGCTATAATGTAAATCGCATACCGTTCAACGGAAAATTATTGCATTTTAAATCGCTTTATGTTATAAAGGACATAGCCCGATTACATATTGAAAAATATCAATAATTATGCTATAATTTTGAAGGGCAGTTATTAGAATGGCATCAGGAATAAGTAACTTACACAACCGCAATAAGAAATCTTTTTGCGGTTCAGTACAAAATCCGATATAATGGGAGCCTTATTATTAAAAAAGGAATGATACCGCTATGAATAAAAATTATCAAAAAACAATGTACGCCTGCTTTGTGGGATACGTTGTCCAGGCTATAATAAACAACTTTGTCCCCCTGCTGTTTCTGACCTTTGAGACCGCGTACAATATCCCCCTAAGCAAAATAACCATGCTGATAACAATAAATTTCGGCATTCAATTGCTGGTGGATCTGCTTTCCGCGGGTTTTGTGGACAGAATAGGGTACAAAGCCTCGGTTATAATTGCCCACGTTTTTTCCGTACTGGGACTTTTGGGGCTTGTCATTTTTCCGGAGATCATGCCTGACAAATATACGGGACTTCTTTTTTCGGTTGCGTTGTACGCTGTGGGCGGCGGTCTTATCGAAGTCCTTGTCAGCCCGATAATTGAAAGCTGTCCCACAGATAACAAGGAAAAGGCAATGAGCCTGCTCCACTCCTTTTACTGTTGGGGACACGTGGGGGTGGTACTTATTTCCACAGTGTTTTTCAAGCTTTTCGGTATCGAAAACTGGAAGCTGCTGACCTGTATCTGGGCTGTAGTACCGTTTGTAAATATCTTTATTTTCGCAGGCTCACCCATTGCTCCTCTTACGCAGGACGGCGAAAAGGGGCTTTCCATTTTGGAACTTTGCAAAAGCAGAGTATTTTGGATACTCATGCTGATGATGACCTGCGCGGGAGCAAGCGAGCAGGCTGTAAGCCAGTGGGCGTCAACCTTCGCGGAGAGAGGTCTTGGAGTGAGCAAGACCCTGGGCGACCTTGCGGGGCCTATGGCG
>CAMWVF010000190.1 GCA_947177545.1 uncultured Clostridia bacterium
GTATAAAATAATTTGATATACTAAAACACACTAATCACATAGGATTTATATGTTAACGCTTTTGAAAGGAACTGTTTCTTATGACAATGTTTGTATTTTTCTGCTGTTTTTGTCTGTGTACGCTTAAAAATTTAATATTTTCGGATAAAGAAACAGCTTTGTATACAAGACCAAGTCCACATAAGAAGTGTGCGGACTTGTTTCCGAGATAATATGTACGGTGCGCCGTCATGCGGAAAATACGGAGTTTTCTGTGTTTTCCGCTTTTTTGCGCAATTTTGAAAGGAATGGTAAAAATGGTACAGGATCGCGAAAGCGTTACCGCAAAGCTTTGCGCCTTTGGACGGGCTTTGCACTCGAACACGGCAAGGGACAAGGTTTTCGATGATCACCTTGCGTTCGACCTTATGGGAAAGGAGGAGTACGACTGGATAAAAAGCTATATACAAGACGATCTCGGAGCGGAGGACGCGGAATATTTCCTTGAAAAATATTTTCTGCCGATAGTTCTATCCAGAACCCACTTTACGGAAAAAAGACTTGAAAAATTTGCCGTCGGGCGCAGGGTGCAGTATGTTATCTGCGGCGCGGGAGCGGACACCTTTTCCTTTAGAAATGACAATCCCTACATTGAAATTTTTGAGATAGATCATCCCGATACTCAGCGCTGCAAGCTTGAACGCATACGTGAGTTGGAGTGGAATATCCCGCATAACGTGCATTTTGTTCCCGTGGATCTTGAGAGGGAAAAAATGACGGTCAAGCTGCTTGAAAGCGGTTTCGACCCCGATGTCAGCACATTTTTCAGCATACTGGGCGTGACGTATTATCTTGCTCTGCCGACATTTGCTGAGACACTGAGGCAGATTGCCGAGCTTTCCGCGATCGGCAGCACTCTGGCGTTCGATTATCCGCAGAAAGAAAATTTTTACGGACGTATCGCGGAGCTTGCCGATATCACCGAGACAATGGGAGAAAAAATGCGGGGCGGTTACGATTACGGGGAAGTATCCCGCGCACTTTATTCGCTGGGCTTTCAGATAGACGAATTTTTTACGCCGCGAAAAATTCAGGAAAAATATTTCAACGGCAGAAAAACCAATATGAAAGCTTTTGAAAATGTCAACCTGCTATCCGCAGTCTATACCGGCGGACTTAGTTTTGAATAGCAATGCGCGTGCGGCGTTATCACACCGCGTGAGGAGGTCAAACGATTAAGAGATCGTCTTATTCAAGTTAATAAAACGTAATATTACACAGTTTTAATTATGTTCTTTTGTGCATAACATAGATTTTTAAGAAGGAGGAGCGTTCCGAACATACAAAAGTGTATTATACGTTGAAAACGTCGTGTTTATGGCTTTTCAACGTGTAATACAGTGCGGGAACTGAAAATAAACTATGAAAAAATACAAAAATATGAGTACAGCGCTGATTCACGGAGGCATCTCCATAGACGAGAGAACAGGCGCGGTAAACGTGCCTATCTACCAGACCTCCACCTATAAGCAGGACGGTCTCGGAAAAATGCGGGGATACGAATACTCACGCACGGGCAACCCCACAAGAGAAGCTCTCGAGGCGCTTATCGCAGAGCTTGAGGGCGGCATAGCAGGCTTTGCCTTTGCCTCGGGAATGGCTGCCGCAGCCGCTGTTTTAAGCCTTTTCAAAAGCGGAGACAGGGTACTTATTTCCGCAAACGTATACGGGGGAACGTTCCGAATACTGGACAAAATTTTCAGCAATTTCGGCATTACATATAAAATTTCCGACACGGAAAATACCGAAAGCTTTGAACGGGACA
The DNA here is from genome assembly GCA_947177545.1 of uncultured Clostridia bacterium. GTDB lineage: Bacteria > Bacillota > Clostridia > Oscillospirales > Ruminococcaceae > RGIG8773. The sequence continues at coordinate 1,805 of CAMWVF010000190.1, forward strand.
TAACCCCCGATGTAAAGGCGGTGCTGATAGAAAGTCCCGCAAACCCGCTCATGACAGTAACGGACATCAGGGCGGTATCGGAGATCGCCCACAAGCGTAACCTGTTAGTTATTGTTGACAACACATTCATGACGCCATATCTGCAAAAGCCTATTGCCCTCGGCGCGGACATTGTGATACACAGCGCAACAAAATATCTCGGCGGTCACAGCGATCTTGTGGCTGGACTTGCTGTGGTAAACTCGAAGGAGCTTGCGGAAAAGATAGCGTTTATTCAAAATTCCACCGGAGGAGTGCTTGCGCCCTTTGACTCGTTCCTGCTGATACGGGGAATAAAAACTCTCGGCGTCAGAATGGACAGGCACGTTTTCAACGCGGAAAGAATTGCGGAATTTTTGTTGCGTCACAAGGGCGTTAAAAGCGTTTATTACCCCGGACTTGAAAACGACAAGGGGTACTCGGTCAACAAAAAACAGGCAAAAAACGGTGGCGCGATGATATCCTTTGAGCTTAAAGAAAATTACGACATACGTGTATTTTTTGAAAGCACCAAACTTATTATGCTTGCGGAAAGCCTTGGCGGAGTTGAATCATTGGTATGCCACCCGTCCAGTATGACCCACGCGTCCATTCCCGAAGACATACGGAAAAGGGTCGGCATTACGGACAGTCTTATACGGCTTTCAGTGGGCATTGAGGATATCGGGGATATCATTGCGGACTTGGAGCAGGCGATAGAAAAAAGCGAAATAAAAAAATAAAGCGAGGGAATTGATATGTTTTACTATGATTCAATGCAGGAGCTTATAGGCAATACTCCCCTTGTGCGGCTGGGGAATATGCAGTCCAAAAAGAATATAAATATTTTTGCAAAGCTGGAGCTTTGGAACCCGTCGGGCAGCGTCAAGGACAGGATCGGCAAATATATGATCGCTGACGCCGAAAAACGGGGCGCACTGAAAAAGGGCGGTACTATAGTTGAAGCCACCGCAGGAAACACGGGTCTTGGAATAGCCTTTGCCGCTCTGAACAAGGGCTACAAAATAATATTTGTTGTACCTACAAAATTTTCCGCGGAAAAGCAGGCTCTGCTGCGGGCTTTGGGCGCGGAGGTTGTAAATACTCCACGAGAATACGGTATGCTCGGCGCAGTTGAAAAGGCGGAGGAAATTAAGGCGAATATACCCGATTCAATCTCTCTGGAGCAGTTCAAAAATATGAGCAATCCTTTTGCACATTACGAAACCACGGGGAAAGAAATTTTTGAAGCTCTGGACGGCAGGATAGATTACGTTGTTGCAGGCGCAGGCAGCGGCGGAACGTATTCTGGAATATTGAAATATTTAAAGGAACGGAATCCGAATATCAAAGGTGTACTGGCAGACCCCGTAGGCTCCACAATGGGCGGAGGGGAGCACAGCGATTACAATATCGAGGGCATAGGCAACGACTTTATTGCGGACACAATGGATATGTCTCTTGTGGACGAGGTGATAAAAGTAACCGATACTGAAGCTTTTGAAACGGCAAGGCTGCTTGCGAAAAACGAGGGTATTTTCGCGGGTTCGTCCTCTGGAGCGGCAATGGCGGCGGTACTCAAGCTTACCGAAAAAATAGGAAGTGGAAATATTGTTACTGTTTTTCCCGACAGGGGAGACAGGTATTTCAGTACGGGGTTATATGTTTGATTAGTACGTTCTTAAACATTTTATTTATTTTCATGACAAAACAAAAAATCGCAAATCCTTTTGCAGACGTTGTTTGTTTGAATATTTAAATTCAAACGGCACTGCAAAAATTATCGTCATATCGTCATATCGTCACTGAGAGCAAGAAAAACAGCTCAAAGCTAAAAAAACATAATGTGACACGCCTAAAAAAGACATTCTCAATATTTCAATGCGAATTGTATATTCCGTTTCAAGAGACACATTTGCACGGCCTTTTAGACACACCTCGCCGCTCGAATAGACACATCTGCACGGAGTCAGACATATATTACTTATGAGTTGACAAAAATTCACAAAAGCGTTGTTGAATTTGATGTGCTGCGGTGTACACTGAATTAAGGTGAAGCTCCCCTGATACGTAAATATGGGATTTCTAGCAAGCAAACATTCAGGGGAGTTTCACCTTAATTGAGACGTTCTCTCTGCAGAACAGCAAATTCAATAAGGAATGTTTGTGAAATTTTGTCAGCGGACACGCGATTTCTGGATGCTGTGTCTCTTGTCGGCAAAGTGCGTCTATTTGTCCGTGCAAGTGTGTCTGACAGAGCGGAATATACACGAATTTTACATCTTTTAAATTGGTCTCTTGAAGTTCGGATTACGTGCTTTTTATTTTCCCAATTTTAAGGTGTTTTTATTAGCAATATCTAAACCTTTAGGGTATAATATATTAATAGATGATTTATTTTAAAACAAAATTGCATATAATATACAGTGAAATTACTT
>CAMWVF010000191.1 GCA_947177545.1 uncultured Clostridia bacterium
ACCTAAAGGAGCTTTGCAAAAATTCATAAAATAGACCTTGAAAAAATCGCAGGTTAAGGTTATAATATACAAATACACCATTCGCCGAAAGAGGGAAAAAGTTTGTTTTATTGCTGCGGGATAACAGATACGGGCGCAGTCCGAGACCATAATGAGGACGCCTTTATTATACAAAAAAATGTGATGACAAAGGGAGAGACCGAAACCGAAACCAAGTCCCCCCTGATAGCAGCCGTCGCGGACGGCGTTGCGGGAGAAGCGTCGGGGGAAATAGCCTCCCGAAAGGCTCTTGAGCTGCTTGGGGGACTGAAGCCGTCCCCCAAGACCAACTATATGCAAAAAGTGCTGAATATACACCATGCCCTGCAAAAGTACGGCGTTTCCCACAATACCAGAAATATGCAGACAACCCTCTGCGCCCTCGCCGTGGAGCAAAGCGGCAAAGCCATGCTGATAAACTCGGGGGACTCCCGAATGTACCTCTACCGCGGCGGCGTTTTAAAGCAGCTTTCACGGGATCAGTCCCTCGTCCAGATGCTGTACGAGCAGGGTCACATAGCCCCGGAGGAGCGGCGGGGTCACGCGCGGAAAAACGTGATATTCCCAGTACTGGGCAGCCTTGACAGCGACCCCGAGCCGCAGATATGCGAAATTGAAGGCGGGCTTACTCACGGGGATATAATAATTCTCTGCACGGACGGTCTTTCCGACTGCCTTACCACGGGGGAGTTTGAGGAAATACTCGCCCGTCCCAAGCGTCTCACAAAGCGTCTGGGAGACATGGTGGAAAAAGCCATACAGAACGGCAGTCCCGACAACGTGACGGTGGTTGGCGTTACCTATCTGGAGGACATATAAGGCGTGGTACACCCCGCGGCAAGCTTCTGCACCCAAAAATAAATGATATAGGCTTTATTAATGATCAAGCCCCCTATCAAGGGGGCAGGTGAAGGAATTGTACTTGCAGAATTGAATTACTTGTTCATAAAATAGTATATCAGACCGTAAAGCACGGAAGCCGCCGTGCCGTAAAGAATTACGGGACCCGAAATAATGAAAATTTTCGCGCCCAGTCCCAGCACATACCCCTCGGATTTGAACTCCAAAGCGGGGGAGACCACAGCGTTCGCGAACCCCGTGATAGGCACAAGAGTACCCGCGCCGCCGTGCTTTGCTATCTTTTCGTAGTATCCAAGTCCCGTCAAAATCGCGCTTAAAAGCACAAGGATGACGGATGTCCAGGTTGCGGCGGACTTTTCGTCCAGCCCCGCATTTTTCATAAGGTCGCCGAGAGCCTGACCGATACAGCATATCGCACCGCCTATTACAAAGGCTTTGGGAATATCCTTAAAGCTTTTGGAATTGGGGGACGCTTTTTTTACCATTTCGCCGTACTGTTGTTTTGATACGCTCATTGAAACACTTCCTATCGGTTATTTTTTTATAGTTTTAGTGTTTTTTTGTGTATTATGTATGGGGGTTTTCCGTTATTTTTTGGTAATTTTTCGGTACGTTTTTTCCGTACTGTCTAACAAAACCAACAAATAAACAAACAAAAATTTGTATATTTTTATATATTGACTTTTGTTTGTGGTTACAGTATAATTTGATTGTACCCACAAACTAAGGAGGTGAATTTGTGGGTATAAAAAAAGGCACAAAGCTTACAGATACCCCTAAGGACAAGGTTCTTCGCGTACGCATTGACGATGATACGGAAACAAAATTAGAAGCTGTATGCGACCATACAAAAATGAGTAAATCGGACGTTGTTCGCAAGGGGATTGAAATGCAGTATGCCGAAACAGAAAGAAAATAGCGTAAACTGTATAACAAAACCAACAAATAGGCAAACCAAAATTTATGAAATCTGTATATTGATTTTGACAGTCAATAGTGAGGTGATGAAATGAGTCCCCGCACAGGCAGACCGACCGATAATCCCAAGCCCTATAAAATAACAACAAGAATTGACGAGGAAAGCAAAAAAATTCTCGACAATTATTGTGAACAGGAGAAAGTACCGCAAATGGAAGCAGTACGCAGAGGAATTAAAAAGTTGGAAAGCGATATAAAAAAATAACGCAACCCGTCACCGAGAAAAGCAACGGATTACGTTATTAAAAAAATAGGCAACACTGGAGAGTGTCTGAAATTATTATACATCAGAAATTCTTATTTGTCAAACCGAACAAATATTTTTAGCATTAGTATACAATAACACACTCAAATTTTGTATGCTTTGCATATTGACTTTATGTGTACACCATAATATAATATACGTGTACACAAAAAAGAGGTGAAGAAATGTCGCCCCGTACAGGCAGACCAAAATCCGACAATCCAAAGGATATACAGTTAAAAATCCGAGCTGACAAGCAAACCATTGAGGATTTGGATTTTTGCTGTGAAAAAAGCAATTCAACAAGAAGTGACGTGATAAGGCTTGGTATCCAAAAGGTAAAAAAGGATTTGGAGGAAAAAAAATAACGTAAACTGCCAACCGACCAAAGTTACAGTTTACGTTATACACATAGACAAGGAAAATTGTCTGAAATCATTATACATCAGAAATTCTCCGTTGTCAAGACAGAGAAAGGAAAATTTTTATGGATAATAACAGTTTCAGCTTTGACGCGCTTTTTGACAGCGACGAATTCGTCCGATATGAAAGCAGGGAAACAAAAAGAGCTTTTTCGGCATTTTGCGAATTTGCGGAAAGCAATACCAAAGACGAATTTCTGGATGACGAATTTTACGACCATTTACATGGCTTCAAAGGTTCGGTTTTCAACGACGGCTTCAAGCAGGGCTTTTGCTTCGCCGTCAAGTCAATAAAATTTTTTATGAAAATTTAGGAGGAATATTATGGAAAAACTTAGATTTTACAACGCAAATATACTCTCCGTAAAGGATATGACAATTTCTTCGGGAGAGCTTCACACCTGCGGCAACAAAATAACTTATGTGGGAAACAACCCGCCCAAGGACGATTTCACCCGGGAAATAAACCTCTGCGGCAACCTGCTCATGCCATCTTTCAAGAACGCCCACACCCACTCCGCAATGACGTTTCTCCGCTCCTACGCGGACGATATGCCACTGAACGACTGGCTTTTCAAGCAGGTCTTTCCCATGGAGGACAAGCTCACTCCCGAGGACGTTTACGAGCTGACAAAGCTTGCGGCTCTCGAATATTTTTCGGGTGGCACTACCGCTTGCTTTGATATGTACTTCCACCCTGACTATGTGGAAAAAGCGGCTTTGGACACGGGCATGAGGCTTGTGCTCTGCGGCGCAGTGTCGGGTGGAGACAGTCAGGCGGACTACGACTCCGCTCTCTCCCGTCTGGAGAACTATCTTACCCGCTTTAACGGCAAAAATCCTCTTGTTTCATTTAAAATGGGATTTCACGCAGAGTATACAACACATATTTCTATACTTAAAGCAATTGCGGAGCTTGCCAAAAAGTACAAACAACCACTCTACACCCACAACAGCGAGACAGCAAACGAGGTGCAGGGCTGTATCGAGCGGCACGGCAAAACACCAACCGTCCTCTTTGAAGAATTGGGTATGTTCGAGTACGGCGGCGGCGGCTTCCACTGCGTACATATGACAGAGGAAGACTTGGAGATTTTCAAACGCCGCGGACTTTGGGTCGTAACAAACCCATGCTCCAACAGCAAGCTTGCAAGCGGTATTGCGCCGTTATACAAGATGTATAATATGGGTATAAACCTCGCCATAGGCACAGACGGTCCTGCCAGCAACAACGCGCTGGATATGTTCAGAGAGATGTACCTCGCCTCTGTCCTGCAAAAGATAAGGGAGGACGACGCAGCGGCAATGCCTGCGGACGCAGTGCTGAAAATGGCAGTGTCGGGCAGCGCCCTTGCAATGGGTCTGACAGACTGCGACAGCCTTGCCGAGGGCAAAAAGGCGGACTTGGTCGTGATAGACCTCGACCAGCCTAATATGCAGCCTCTTAACAATACCGTGAAAAACGTGGTGTTTGCAGGCTCCAAGAGCAACGTGAAAATGACCGTTAGCAATGGCGTTATCGTTTATGAGAACGGGGAGTTCCCCACACTTGACAAGGAAAAGATTTTTGCTAAGTCTAATGAGATAATTGCGGCAAAAAAAGCTATGTAAAACGCACCCCTGCCTGTCTGCACAAGTCCAGTAAAAACGGACAATAGAAAAAAGAACCCTCCTATGGTATAAT
>CAMWVF010000192.1 GCA_947177545.1 uncultured Clostridia bacterium
ATTTTTGAATAATATAAAGTAAACTACATAAGTAATTGTGAATTAAAAAGTTACGCATCTTCCACAGACGGAATATGGACAGAAATTCGCTCATATACAATGACAAAAGGTGTTGTTGCATAACCACAAACAGCACCTTTTACTTTTGTATCAACCGCTTTGCAATGGCTTCTCTAATAAAATCTATCGACCTTCAGAGTCGGAGTCTCTTATAATAAATTTCGTAACTTTTTGTATTGTGCCGTAAACCTACGTATTTGAGCCATTTGAGGCTATTGTGTTTTTGTAACTTTTCATAATTTTTCACCATAAAACGTAACCTTTGACAACAGTTGTTGTCAATTTGTTGTCAATTTCGGAGCAGGTCAAAGGGGTACAAAGGAACTGCTGTCGCCCGTGTTTATGATATGCAGTTTACGGAATGTCATAGGTACTATGGCGTTACTTAGGGCAAAGCCCAAGTAAATCGTGCGGCTTCGCCGATAAAATGTTTTTTCATAGGCTCGCAAGCCATAGAAAGTATACGTGTACTTTCACCATAGGGAGTGCAGGGGGAAAGCCTGCCACACAGACTATTTACAGCGTAAATAGTCATAGTGTGTTAGAATTTTCGGGAAAGTGTATTTGTGTGACCTGCTCTTTGTTCAGAAAAAATGTTACTGCTCGGAGGATAGCAAGCGCAGAAAAACAGCCCCACTTTATGTTTTAAACAGTTATTTGCGCCGTAAGGCTATCAGAACACCGCACAATCGACAAGAATGGATTTTTAAGAATTTACCGTATAAAGTACAAACCCTCTAAAAGCGGCTTTGTAGTCGCTTTTAGAAGGTATTGTATTTTTATAAAGAGAAATGGGAGCGGGTGACCCGCTCCCACTCTTTTTAAGTTATTGGTACGCTGTCAATATAACAACTGTCGGGACACAAATCAACTTTATTGTTCCATACGACATTACTGTCGACATTCGGGTCAATGTCCCATGCAACACAGCTTGTATCGTCAAGGTATACCCTCTTAAAGTTCTCATAGTCCTTAAACGGTTTAAAAACCGCTCCGTCAAGAAAAGGCTTACAGTCCAGTACACGCCTTTCTCCGCTTTCAAAGCAGAGTGTTAATGTAAAATCTTCATTAGGCGATACGGAAACAATTTTTTTCCTCCCGGACGCAAAATATTCAGCAGCAGCCCTGTCACAGCCTTTGGAAAGATAATATTCAACACTGTTCGGCATAATATCACACCTTTCTTATTTCATAGGTTCAATCTGGAAAAGCTCCTGTTTATTTTCAGCAAGCTCCCAGTTTTCCATTAACTCTTCCTGATGAAACGCCGCCCAGCCTAAAAGCATTTTAAGCTGTTTGTTAGGCAAGCTGCCGCTTAAAACCTCCAGTTCCTTTATAAGCACCGTTACCTCTTCACCGCCATATACTGCGTGAAAATGCGGTGGATTATGTTCATTCCAGTTCATATAAACCTTAATACCTCTGAATATACTTAATGTTGGCATTATTATTCCTCCGTTTCTTCACCTAATCCGTTTGGAGCAGGTTTGATATTATTTGACGTTATTACTTTTCTTTTGACCTTGATGATTTTAATTCCGTCTTTGACAGGTATCAACTCTACATGGTCGCCTTTGGCAAGAACACTTTCGATAGCTTTAACGTCTTTTTAAGTTAACAGTTTCATGACTTTCAATTTTCCCCTTCCGCTCCGTCGGGAGCGGGTTTGTTATTATCCCGTTCTACAGTTTCAGTTATTGCCCTGTTGATGAACCCATTAAGCGTTTCACCGCGAGTAGCAGCGTGAATTTTTAAATTATCTTTTTCGCCCTTTTTTACAGTTAATTCTATTCTATCGTAGTTTTGGGCATTAAATTGCCGTTTGTAATTGGTTGATTTAGCTTTGTCTGGCATTATATACACCTCCCCTATTTTATTATAACATAGCCTTGAGCAAAACCACAAAAACGCAATAAACAAGCGGATTTGCAAGACAAAATAAACAAATTAATCACTAAAAAATATAGAAACAGCCAACCGACTTTGGTATAATTAAATTGTACAAAAAACCACACGAAAGGGGTTGGCTGTTATCTACCGTCAAGAAATTATGCAGGACATAACATTCTTTACTTGTGCACCTAAGGCTCAGTTTTATGATAAGCTCTTTCTTAATCTCGATTTATCCGAGTTTCCCGAAGCTGTTGCTAAAACAGGCAGAAAAGGATATTCAAAAATAGCTCTGCTCTGCGCTTTTATCGTTATGAAATGCGAATGTTTTTCCTATATTACGGATTTAGTCGATTATCTTAACAATAATCTTTTGATCGCTCATTACTGCGGTTTTAATATTATGAAACCGCTTCCGTCTTACTGGACTTTTGACAGATTTATTGGTGATATTGATAATGCACTGCTCAAAAAGCTTATGCAGTCACAGGTTCTGAAGCTTTCCGAAATGGGTATCATTGATACTTCTTTCATTGCTCTTGATTCCACTCCCGTGAGTGCAAACACTCGTCAGAATAATCCTAAGTCATTTGCTAAAAACAAGTTCTCAAAGGATAATCAGCCTAAGTCCGACAAGGACTGCAAACTTGGTGTTCACACAGCTTCAAATCAGCATAATGAGCGTAATTTTGAATTCTATTGGGGTTACAAAAATCATGCGCTGGTTGACTGCATTACAGGCTTACCGATCTTTGAGATGACAACGACTGCCGATATTGCCGACAGCACTGTTACTCTTGATATTCTAAGCCAAACCAATAATTTTTTATCTATTAAGGAATGTACTTTTATTGCCGATAAAGCTTACGACATAAAGGAAATTTACAATACCGTTAAGGACGTTTATTTCGGTGAATGCGCAATCCCTCTTAACAAACGCAATACTAAAGACCCAAAGAAGCTGCCAAGCGGACACCCTATTTGTGAAGCGGGTCTTGCTATGCACAAAGACGGAAAGTTTTCCGATAATGGAAGAACCCGTCAGAAATACTGCTGTCCTCTGAAGAACTCCAAATGTGCCTCCTGTCCCTGCAATCACAAGAACTGGAATAACGGCAAAAAACATAGGGACTGCACAAAGTATATCACACTTCCCGATGATTACAGGCTTTCCATTGACCGTGAATGTATCTCCTTCAAGAAGATTTATTCTCTTCGTACCGAAGCTGAGCGTTACAATTCACGTTTTTAGCAGACAGGGCAGGAACGGTTGTGGGTTCGCAGCTTTAATGCTGCACAAAATCTGAACACTGTTGCACATGTTGCATTATTGGCTGTTGCCTCGGCTGCTGTTATCACTAAATCGGACTGCTCCTACCGTTGCTTGAAATCTGTCAAACGTATTGCTTAGCTGCATTGATTTCATATTTTTAAGCCGACTTTTGTCTTTTTTGACTAAGGTCTGCTTTGCTGTACGTGTTTTCCGTCTTGACCTTTCACGCGGCTTTTTCATTCTAAGCCTTTCAGTCTTTGGGGATGCGTTTTGCTCATCTCTATTATTATAACACGTTAAACAAAAATTATCTACCGTAAGACTGCATAAATCATCTACCGTAAGATTGGTTATATTGCCCATTGATTTGTCTAACGTTAGATGTTATAATATAATCACAGGGTTGAGAAAGAACCCCGAAAGTCAAACAGGAGGTAGAAATTTATGAGTACCACAGAAATTACAAGCAAAATTGAGAACATCAAGACATTGCAGACAATGATTGACGAACTGACGCTGAAATGGAAGCGGCAAAGGACGAGGTAAAAGCAGAAATGACCTCTCGGGGCGTTGAAGAAATGACAGTAAGCTGCTTCAAGGTTCGCTATAAGGACGTGACATCAAGGAAAGGTAAGAAGTACATTGAAGAATATACATCGGATGTGACGATGACACAAACAGGCTCAAACCTTGTTTGGAGCAATGTAAAAAAAGAAGTTAATACCAAGGACGCCCCTTGTTATACACGCTGGGAATGCGCTGGTGACAGTACGGGACACGCTATGGTTCTGTGCGGTTATCGATACAAGCAGGAAGATAGTACTAGAGTGTGTTCACATAAATATAGCATCAAAAATCAAAGCTAAAGTAAGATTACCCAAGTACATCAAATCCAGTTTGTCATAACGAGTAAAGACACGTCTAAAGCGTTTTATCCGTAAAAAAGAGGCACTATGAAAAATTTTGTGTAAAAGCAAATCCAATAAGGCAAAAGACAGCTT
>CAMWVF010000193.1 GCA_947177545.1 uncultured Clostridia bacterium
TGCAATTCCTCCATAAAAAATAGATTATCTAATATATTATATCACATTTTTTCTGCAATTGCAAGGATTTTTCCGCACTTTTTTGAATATTTTTCTATGCACATTTTATGCAAACCTTACAAATTTCCATTATCTTTTAGGCTTTAAAGAATTTTTTATCCGCTGCACCAGCGTGGGCTTTACCTTGTGTACACGTTTTCCGGCGTGCTTTGTGCCCTTTGCGGGACTTGCGGGGTTGGCAGCATTTTCATAAGCTTCCCTAATAAATGCGGACTGTGAGTCCACAGGCTCGCCCTCGGTGCGCACATGGCTGTATGTGCCGTCGGGAGCCATTTTTCTCGCCTTGACATTATCCCTGATAAGCACGTCGAAAATGTGCATTATCCTGCTGCGGACGTGGTTGTCGTAGATAGGCACAGCTACTTCAACTCGGCGCAGGGTATTCCTCGTCATAAAGTCCGCGGAGCTGATATAAATTTTTCTCCGTTCGGGAGTGCCGAAAATATAGATACGGCTGTGTTCAAGGTATCTTCCGACAATGCTTGTTATTTCAATATTTTCGGTAAGTCCCTCAATGCCGGCAACGAGACAGCATATGCCCCGTATTACCATGCGAATCTTTACCCCGCTTTGAGAAGCCTCCACAAGCTTATCCATAAGGGTCTTGTCGGTGAGGGAGTTCAGCTTCAAGCCGATAAAGGCTTCCTCGCCTCGTTTTGCGGCGGCTATTTCGTTGTCTATCATTTCAATGATCTTATTCTGCAAGCACAATGGGGCTACCAAAAGCCTGCTCGTATGCTCCACAAGAGAGCTTGTTGACAGGGCGTTGAACACCATTAAAGCCTCCGCGCCGATGTCCTGATTTGCGGTCATAAGGCTCAGGTCGGTGTACAGAGCCGAGGTTTTTTCGTTGTAGTTGCCCGTACCCACCTGTGTGATGTACTCTATCTTGCCGCTGTTTGTTTTTCTTGTGATAAGCAGCAGCTTTGAGTGTACCTTTAAGCTTTCGGGACCGTATATAACATTACAGCCCGCGCGCTCCAGACGCTGTGACCAGCCTATATTGTTCTCCTCGTCAAACCTTGCGCGAAGCTCCACAAGCACAAGGACATCCTTGCCGTTTTCAGCGGCGGCGATAAGAGCGTCAATTACCTTTGAGTTTGAAGCAACTCGATAGAGTGTAATTTTTACGGAAACCACCGACGGGTCGTTTGCCGCCTCCATAAGAAGACGGAGAAACGGTCTGATGCTCTCAAACGGATAGGAAAGCAGAATGTCCCGCCGCAGGATCTGTGGTATCATGGGAGCGTCCTTTATAACCTCGCAGGAATTCTGGGAGTCCGCCCTGCCGAAGAAAAGCAGCGGGAAGCTGTCCTCCAGCTTGCTTCGTAACGGGTACACAAAGGAAAGGTCGAGAGGGGATTTGAGCCTGAAAACCTGTTCCTTTGCAAGCTCCAGCTTTTCGCAGAGGTAATCCACCGCTTCGCCGCCAAGCTTCCGTGAAAGCTCCATGCGAACGGGGGAAAGCTTCTTACGCTTTTTCAGAAGCTCGGACATAACGTCCCGCAAGTCCACATCATGGTCGTAGAGAGCCTCCTCCATGTTGATGTCGGCGTTCCTTGTGATACGCATGAGGGACTTGTCAAGTATCTTGTAATTTTCAAAAATAAGCGGCATATAGTGGAGGATAAGCTCCTCCACAAGCATGAACCTGTACTTTGTGCCGGGAAGGAAAATTATTCTCGAAAACGAGCCGCTGGCGGGAACGATCGCAAGCTTTACCGAGGACTTTGATTCAAGGTGCGCAACGGCGTAAATTTCCTTATTTTTAAGAAACGGGAAGGGGTGTCTCTTATCGATTACCTGCGGGGAAATAAGTGGAAGTATCTCTGTGGTAAAGTATACTTTAAGGTAGCTTTCCTCCTTGTCGGAAAGGGCAGAAAAATCCACCTGTTCAACTCCGTGCTTTTCAAGCTCCGCCATAACTCCGCGATAGGCGTTGTCACGCATGGGGACAAGCTCTGCGGTGCGCTTGAAAATAGCGTCCAGCTGTTCGGAGCAGGTCATGTCCGTCTTGTTATCACGCTCGTCGGATCCTACTAAAGTCATGTCGTAAAGCGAGCCTACCCGTATCATGAAAAACTCGTCCAGATTGGACTGGAAAATCGCCGCGAACATAAGCCTTTCACAAAGTGGCACGCTTTTGTCCGAAGCCTCCTCCAGTACGCGTTCGTTGAATTTGAGCCACGAAAGCTCTCGATTGTCGTAACATTCTTTCATAAGATCATTCCTTAAAAATTATTTGTAAATTTATTTTACGCCGAATTATGATGCGTCCTCCGCAAGCTGTTGTTCCCCGTTATTAAATTTTTCAGTTATCGTGCAGATAGAAATCAACATATCCCACGCCGTCAATGTAAATTGTATACCACCCCGATTCAAGCTTTGAGGTATCGTAAACGTCCGAAATATTAAAGCTGACTGTTGTTTCCTCTTTTGGCTTAAGAGTTTTGTAAACAGGCTCGGCGTCGGGGACTTCCTCAAGAAAAACGCTGCGGTATTTGCTTTCCATAGACGTTATGTTTGTCCTGACCTTAATTTCCTTATCCAGCTTGTTGTATATCTCAAAGCTTACGACAACGTTGCCGTCTTTAAGGCTGCAGCTTGATATCTCACGGGGCTTGACCCAATCAACGCGGAATTCCTTTGAATACTCCTCGTCTCCGATTTTCACAACGGTCTTATAGCCGCCGTTGTAGCCCTCCTTATAAATGCTGCCCGTCCAGTCAGCCTCATACCAAGCGGGGAATTCTCCATTCTCATTTTCGGGTACAGGCTCGTCTTCAATCTCTGTTTCGGGATACCAGCCCTCCTCATCGCACATAAATATATTGGCGGTGATCTCGCTTCCGTCAAGATTTTTAAGCCGTTCGGAATTTACCTTGAAATTCGCTTTTATATCAACACAATGCTTGTCGAGGACATATACCTCCTCCGACATTATTATTTCGAGAGGGGGAACGACCTCAAACACCGCGTAAAGGTTCTTTTCCGTGTTGAGATAATTCCCGCTTTCGCCGTAATTTACGGTTATTCGGTAATACCCCAAGGGCATATCATAGTCAATACCCATATAGACTTTAGGTGAAAAATGCACCTCGGCGGAATCTATAAAGCCGCCGTCCGACTTGCCAAGCACGTAAGCAATATCGTTTACGGCGTATTCGGCAGCTTCGCCAATACAATCCACCCACTTGCCGTTTTCCCAACGTTCCATTTTTGTAGGTTCACCTGTGATGTATTCCTTATCCTCTTTTCCGCCGTGATGCCGCACAGTTACGGAAATTTTTTTCATGTCGGCGGATATTCGGCTTTCACAGCTTGCGGTAAATTTCGGTTTCTTGGATTTCCCCGTATAAATGCCGTCCTTGCCGAAGCTGTAAATCTTGTTTCCGATTTGGAAATTCCCCGTAACGAGGTACCCGTCAAGACAGTATTTTTTAGAACCGTCCTTGTTTTTCAGCCAGCCTGTATAAGGCAAGCCCTCACTGTAACGCCGCTTTACGCCGTCCTGCTTCGTCCAGCCCGAATATTTTCCCGTGCAGGAGCCGTCCTCCGCAAAGCTGTAGAGTATCCCGTCTATTTCATAATTTTTTCCCGCAACGGCGATATCATTCACGCAATAGACCCAAGTCTTATCACCGTTTAACCAGCCTGTGTATGTGTAATAGATCGGAGCTAAGGCAAAAGCCTCCGTTCCCGCCGCCGATACCGTCATTATTGCCGCCGCCAAAGCTGCCGCGATACATTTTGTAAGTTTTTTCATAAAACTTCCTCCGTTCAATTTTTTGCATTTTTGCAGAAGCATTTTGCTTCTACAATAAATACAATTCAGAACGACAAAATTTTTCATTTTAAAAATATTTTTATGTAGAAATATTGTACCACATTTTGGTGAAAATGTCAAGGCGCTGTATATGCGCCGCTTTGGCTGCCATAAAAATTTTGTCAAATAAAATTAATATGTTGTTTTTAAAATAATACACACCCGCTCTTAATTGCGAACAAACACGGCTGCGACCTGTCAGAACATAATAAAAATGAATTTTTTTTATTTCTTTTTTAATATTAAATGCATCATTTTGTTAAATTTACAGTTATGTAATAAATTATCTATAGTTTGATTATTTAAATAAAGGTCACATTTTGGTATA
>CAMWVF010000194.1 GCA_947177545.1 uncultured Clostridia bacterium
CGTTTCTTTTCCAGCTCGCAGGAAAGCTTGTGGGCGGTGAGAATGTTCCCCGTGTAGATGTAGTTGTTCGCGTTGCAGCCGCCGCTGCAATAGAATTTTGCCCAGCACTTTTTGCAGTCCTCTTTGCTGTAGATGTGCGCCGCCGCAAAGTCCTTTTTAATTTCGGCGTTGAAAGTACCCTCGTTTATGTTGCCCATTTTGTATTCGTTGATACCAACAAACTGATGACATGGGTAAATATCCCCCTCGGGAGTTATGGCAACATATTCGTTTCCGCTGCCGCAGCCGCGGAGACGCTTTATCGCACAGGGTCCTTGGTCGAGGTCAAGCATAAAATGGAAAAAGTTGAAATGCTTGCCTTTTTTGTCATGCTCCAAAATTATTGACGCAAGCCTCTCGTACTCTGAAAAAATTGCAGGCAGGTTTTTTTCCGTGATAGCATAACTCATTGCAGGGGAGCTTACAACAGGCTCAATGGAAATCTGGTCAAAGCCCAGCTCGTTAAGGTGCAGAACGTCGTTTGCAAAATCAAGGTTATATTTGGTAAACGTTCCTCGAACATAGTAATTTTCGTAATTTCTTTTTTTAACTATCTCTTTGTAGCCGTCGATTATCCTGTCGTAGCAGCCTGTGCCGTCAACGCGCTTTCTAACGCGGTCGTTGACTTCCTTTCTGCCGTCCACAGACAGAACGACGTTGGACATCTCCTTGTTGATGAAATCCATTTTATCTTCTGTCAGCAGCATACCGTTGGTGGTTATTGTAAAGCGGAAACGCTTGCCGTACTCCTTTTCACGGCTTCTGCCGTATTCAACAAGCTTTTTGACGGTTTCCCAGTTCATGAGAGGCTCGCCGCCGAAAAAGTCAAGCTCAAGGTTTTCTCTGTCCCCCGAATTTTCAAGGAGGAAATCCATTGCTTTTTTGCCTGTTTCAAAGTCCATGTGCATACGCTTGCCGAGACCGTAATCGCCTGTTTCCGCAAAACAGTATTCGCAGCGGAGATTGCAGTCCTGCTCAACAAGCAGACACATTGCCTTGACCGGTGCAGCAACGGAGTACGCCGCAAATTTTTCGTAATCGTCTTCTGAAAAGAGTACACCGTCGTTGTACAGCTCAACCACCTCGCTGTAGCATGAGGTAATATCATTGGGCTTGTAAAAGCGGGAAAGTTTCTCCAGCACCCTCTCGGGACATTCCTTTTCAAAGGGCGGACTTACATTATCGAGCATATCATAGGTAAGCTCGTCAACCAGATGAACGCCGCCGCTGTGAACGTCCAGAACAATATTTAAACCGTTAAGCTTGTACTTGTGAATCATATTTAATCTCCTTTTAGAGGTCAGAGGATAGAGATTAGAGGTCAGAGAACAGAAAAGCAGAAAGCTATCTTCTAATTCTGTTCTCTAACCTCTATAGGGCGCACTTGACCCTTGTCCGCAATTTCGTTCAGACCGCCGCTTACTTTTCGCACTTCTGGTTAGCAACTGTGCAGGAAGTCTTGCAAGCTGACTGGCAGGAAGCCTGACACTTGCCGCAGCCGCCCTTAGCAGCGGTTTTCTTAAGGTTAGCCTTGTTGATAGTGATGATATGCTTCATGGGAAAAAACCTCCGAATAAAATAGAATGAGAATATTATATCACATTATGTGACATTTTGCAATAGTCAAAATAGACTATGGCGCACCCTAAAACATAGTAATTTAGTACAAATTCGCTAAACGGTTCAATATTTACCCCTGCCGATTTACACCAATAATTCCGCCTATCGCAGAACATATCATAATTATTAATAGTTTGGTAAAAAAGCCTCCCGCAGAAAAACTCCGCACAAAAATAAGTCCGCCTAAAAGAAGTACACCGAAAATCACCGCACCGCATAAAAGCCCTGTTTTCAGACCGTGCCGCCGTCTTTTTTTCGCCGCCGTGAAGCTTGCCGCAAAGCACCCCGCGCACAGAGCTATGCTGGAAAGCGCATTGAACGCCCCGTCGCTGAAGTCCACAACGGAGGCTGCCGCCGAAAAAAGCGTAACCGCAAGGAAAATCGCTCCCACGCAGGCTAAAGCCGCGCTGATTATCATAATGTTCCGTTCCGTGCGGATACGCTCCGCAGGGGTTTTCCTACGCATAAAAATACCTCCGACCCACATCTTTCTAAAAGACTATGCGGTACGGAGGTAAAAAAGAACCTATTCTTTTTTAACAATTTCTTCCTGTGCGTCGTGAACCGTTGCATTTTCCGAAATTGCCCAAAGCTTTACCCTTATTTTAGAGCGGTCGCCGCCTGTTTCGATAACAACGGTGTCCTCGTGGGGATTCTGGGAATTGCGGTTGATACGTATAACGATTCCTGTTATGCCGCCGATAGTAGTCACCTCGTCGCCGATCTGGAGGCTGTCTTTCATAGCCTGTTGTTCTTTTTCCTTTTTCTTCTGGGGACGTATCATAAGGAAGTACATAAGTCCGAAAACAATGACCATCATAACAATGGACGAAACAAGGGAAAACTGCTGCATACTTGCGTCCGCAGCGGGATTCGGCGCCGCGGCTTCCGCGCGGAGCAGGAACGATAAAAGAGCTGTATTCATTAAAAAATCCTCCTGTAAATTTTCACATATTACCATTATAGCACTATTTTCATCATTTGCATAGAGTATTCACAATTTGTTTTCAAATTTTATTGTGAAATTTCAGTGAAAAAACTATCCGTTCGCTGCAGGGTTCGGGAACAGCTTGTCAATATCAAAAGCGTCCAGCTCCGTCCAGACGGGGTAATAGCCCGCTCGCCTCGCTGTATTCTGGGAGGCGACATTGCCGCCCCATGTGCTGTAGTAGGGGATTGCGCCGTGCATAAACACTGCCTGTGTGAGAGCGGAGACCAATTCAGAGCCAATGCCCATATTGCGGTACTCGGGAACAACATCTATGCCTATCTGCCAAAGCAGCGCACTGTCATTGCTTGCACCCGCCATACCGACGATTTTTCCGCCGTTTATCGCGCACACAGCAAGCACGTCATGGCGTGGCTTGTCGGATTTATACATAAGCGCATTGTCAAAGCCCTTGACATTGTAAAGCTCCCTGACAATTTCCTCTTCCTCGTAAAATTTAAGGTTGAAGCCGTCCCTTGCTGTGTACTTGTATGGAGTGGCAGGGAGGTAGAAAATGCTGTTGAATGCTATGGCTTTGCCGTACTCTGCAAGCTTGCGGTTGATGAGCCATTTCCGCTGTTCGTCAAAAATTTCCGCTCCCGAATATTTTAAAGCAAGCTCCGAAGAAAATTCCAGCATTTCGCTTGCCGCTGTGATGACCGCGCCCCTGCCCATTAGCGCCGCCTTGAAAAAGGACGGCTCGGGCTTGAACTGCCGCTGTCCCTCGGCTTTTCTCGCAAGGGTGACTTTGTTCTGAAAGCTTAAAAAGTCCTCCGCATTACAGCAATAGTCGCTTGCAAGCTGCGTTGCCGCCGAGGCTATTAGTTCATTTTTGAAGGTCATAGAATGTTCTCCTTTTGAGGGACGTTTTCCGCTTTAATACCAAATTTTAAAATTGTCGAATTTCCAGCCATCTTCGGTTTTTACCATTCGGTAATTATAATCGGTAAACGTTGAATAGTAAGGTGAGTCGCCGTGCCAATAAACAACGGTGTTTCTTATAATGCACTCGTCCTCGGACATATAGAACGGACTGAAATAATTTCCGCAGTAAGTAATGTTAGAGCCTCTGCCGCCGCCGCTTTTTTCAGTGTAAAGCACTGTCCCGTCCTCGGAAAAAATTTCGCTGTTCCTGTCAGCAAGCTCGCACGCAAAATCATAGGTAAGTCCCCTGCAAAGCCACTGTATAAGTTCCTCCTTTGGACGTCCCTCGTACTCGTCGGGAATGCCGTTATCACAGCCCTCCAATGCGTCCGCAACGTCAAAAGCGGTCTCAAACGCAGCGAGCTGCTCCTCGTCAAGGAACGGCAGGCTGCTTTCCTGAAATGCGCTTTTTGTAATAATAAAATCCATGTCAAAGGTCTTGCCGTCAATTATTACCTCTGCGCGCATACGGCTGTTGCTGTGATTGCTGAACGGAAAAATATTCTCCGTGACAATAAAATCAGGGTCTCCGTTATCATAGATATGCCCCTCTCCCGCGGTCAGTTCGATATTAAGAGTATAGATATCGCTGCCGTCCGCAAAGGCGACAGCCTCGGGG
>CAMWVF010000195.1 GCA_947177545.1 uncultured Clostridia bacterium
GAGGGCTACGGCGTTCTGCGGGCATATTCGGGAACGGAGGCGGTTTACCTGCTTTCGGAAAACACCCCCGATTTAGTCCTGCTGGACTTGATGATGCCCGGGCTGTCAGGGGAGGAAGTCCTGCCGAAAATAAAGGGAATACCCGTTATTGTAATGAGCGCAAAGGCGGACATACAAAACAAGGTCTCCCTGCTTCTGGACGGCGCGGCGGACTACATCACAAAGCCCTTTGACACACGTGAGCTGCTGGCGAGGATAACAGTACAGCTCCGCAAAAGTCAGGCGAAAAATTCTGACACTTTAACTTTCGGCGGGATAACTCTGCGCACCGACCTGCACGAGGTTTACGCCGATGGAAATTCTGTACGGCTCACAAAAACAGAGTTTGCCATACTTAAACTGCTTATGCTTAACCCCAATCAGGTAATTGCGAAGTCCACAATTCTGGACAAGATAAGCGAGGACACTCCCGACTGCGTGGAAAGCTCCCTGAAAGTCCACATAAGCAATCTGCGGAAAAAGCTTCGTGAAACAACGGGAAAAGAGTACATAGAAGCGATATGGGGTATAGGGTTCAAATTAAGTGAAAAATCTTAACCTTTTCTTAACTCTTTTCTTTACCGTTTTCTTAACTGTTGCGTGTTAGAATGGGTACATAAAAGAAAAGGCTGAGCCTTTACCCTTTCCGTTTACAGCTTTGCTTGGAAAGAGTAAAAGCTTACACGGCAACAAAACATTTTTGTATTGTTGTCTGCCAAAAGGAGGAAATTATTATGGAATATGTACTTAAAACAAACTCGCTTTGCAAGCATTACAAAAATTTCAAGGCTTTGAACGGACTTACCATGAACGTCCCCAAAGGCTCTATTTACGGCTTTGTCGGCAGGAACGGCGCGGGCAAGACCACTCTTATCCGTCTGATATGCGGACTGCAATTTCCAACGTCTGGTGAATTTTCCATTTACGGTATCGACGGCGGCAGCAAGGAAATTTCCAAGTCCCGCCGCAGAATGGGCGCGGTTGTGGAAACGCCGTCCATTTACCTCGATATGACTGCGGAGGATAATCTCAAGCAGCAGTATCTTATTTTAGGTATGCCGTCATTTAGCGGTATTCCCGAACTGCTCAAGCTTGTGGGACTTGAAAATACAGGCAAGAAAAAAGCGAAAAATTTTTCTCTCGGTATGCGGCAGCGCCTCGGTATTGCTATCGCACTTGCGGGAGACCCCGATTTTCTCGTACTGGACGAACCTGTAAACGGTCTTGACCCTCAGGGCATTATCGAGACCCGTGAGCTTATCTTGAAGCTCAATCGTGAAAAACAGATAACTGTACTTATTTCAAGCCACATTCTGGACGAGCTTTCACGTCTTGCAACGCATTACGGCTTTATCGACGGCGGCAGGATAGTCAAGGAAATAAGCGCGGAGCAGCTTGAAAAGGAATGCAGAAAATGTATGCGGGTGACAGTCTCTGACACGAAAATTCTGTCCGTACTCCTTGACGAAAAGGGTATTGAGTACGCCGTTGTTGACGACAAAACAGTTGATATTTTCGCACAGATGAGCATTACCGAACTTACCCTTGCGCTGAAAGACAGGGGCTGCGACCTGCTGTCGGCGAACGAACGGGACGAAAGCCTTGAAGCGTACTTCATGAACCTTGTGGGAGGCGGCAAAAATGAGTAAGCTTTTAAGAGCAAATTTTGCCAGACTGTTAAAAAGCAGGCTGTTTTGGCTCGGCACATTTTTTATGGCTGCTTTGGGTACTTATTTTCCCATTCAAAATTATAATATCATGCAAAAAGAGGAGCGTACCATAAGCCCTGACGGAGCTTTTTTTATGTTTGCGCTAATCATTCCCCTTATTTTGTCTGTTTTCTGCGGATTTTTTATCGGTACGGAATACAGCGACGGCACTATGCGGAATAAATTTATTGTGGGCGGCAGAAGAATTACCGTTTACATGGCAAATTTTCTTATCTGCACCGCAGCCGCATTTATTATTTCGGCGGCGTACGCTGTCCCCTACCTTATCTGCGGCATTCCTCTCTTAGGGACTTTCAATGCGGACATATCCCATATAATTGTGATAATGCTTTGCGTCCTTGCGGTGACGGAGGTTTTTACGGCAATTTTCACACTTATCGCAACGCTGATACCCAACAAAGCAAACGGTGCGGTAAGCTGTATTCTCATGGGACTTGCGCTGTTCATATCGGGAATTTACGGCGGCTTGTACATCAGGTCGTCCCTTGCGGCTGATAATTTGTCCGAAACCAAGCGGGAGATCTGTGAATTTTTATATGATTTTCTGCCCGGCTGTCAGCTTATTCAGCTTTGCAATATGAACGCCGTCCACCCGCTGCGTATGTTTCTATATTCGGTTTTCATCGCTTCTGCGGCGACAGTTATCGGCATACTGACTTTCAGAAAGAAGGATTTAAAATGAACAAATTACTTAGAGCAAATTTTACAAGGCTTTGGAAGAATAAGGTGTTCCGGGGCTGTATTATATTTATGTTTCTGGACGCTGTAAACACGGTAATAAGCCAATACATGAGTTTTAAAAAATACGGAGGCGAAAAGGAGCTTTATTTCTACGAAAACCTTGCGCTCGGTCAGACGGTTGCCGTCTCCATTATTGCGGCAATATTTATAGGACTTTTTATAGGTACCGAATACAGCAACGGAACCATGCGGAACAAGCTTCTTATCGGTCATTCGAGGGCGGCGATATATTTTTCAAATCTTGCCGTATGTGTTGCTGCGGCAATTCTGATACACGTTGTTTATGTTGCCACAACGCTTATTGGCGGACTTATCGCATTCGGCAGCTTTTTCACCCAGTCGGACGTGCTTATAAAGCTTTTCGCTGTCAGCCTTATTGTTGTAACGGCATTTGCGGCAATGCTGCTGCCAATAAGCACTCTTATACCCAGCAAATCGGCGGGGGTCACAACGGTTATTATGTTTTCATTCGTACTTATGATGTTAACAATGATAATAAACGGCGGTCTGAACGAACCAAAGGTTTATGAAGCATACACCATAATAGATGCGTCGGGCGAAGAAATAAGCGAGCCTGAAATGGAAAATCCCTTTTACGTAGGCGGGATACAGCGTAAAATCTACGAGGCATTGTATGATATTGTTCCAACCTGCCATGCGGCAAGGATACAGCTTGACGACATGCCGGAAAATCCTGCGGTAATACCTCTTTGGTCGTCGGCGGTCATTGTTGTGACCACGGCTGTCGGAGCGGTATTTTTCAGACGAAAGGATTTGAAGTGATGAGTAAATTATTAAGGGCGAATTTTGCGCGGCTCCTTAAAAATAAACCTTTTTACATATGCATAGCGCTGATGGCTTTTATCGGAATTTATCTGCCCGTGTCCGACTACCGCAAGATGACAGCAAGCGGGGCGTTTTTCAGTCCGGACAAAAATTTTTTCGTCTTTAATATGTGCATTGGCGTGGTGGCGGCATTTTTTATAAGTATGTTCGTCGGCACAGAGTACAGCAACGGCACTATGCGGAATAAAATCGTCACGGGACAAAGCCGCATAAAAATTTATTTTGCAAACCTTATCACGGTTTATACTTCACTGATTATTTTTTGTACAGCGTATATCGTCCCATATCTTTCTGCTGGTATTCCCCTGCTTGGAAAGTTCCGTATGTACAGCATTGAACAAATCGTCATAATGCTTATTTGCATCGGATTTACTGACCTTGCGTACGCTGTGATTTTTCTTACGGCGGCAATGCTTGTTCAGAATAAAGCGTCCTCCGCCGTTGGGTGCATTATGGCAGCGTATTTCCTGCTTTTCGGCGGCGTGTACGTCAACAGCTGCCTTTTGCAGGAGAAATTTACGGACAATGTGTACATAGACGAAAACGGTGAAACGGTACAGGAACTGCACCGTCTCAACCCCGACTATGTGGACGGTACAAAGCGAAAGGTTTATGAATTCATTAATGACGTTCTCCCCGGAAATCAGAGCTTTTCAATTATTATGTGGGACGGCGTGGATATGTCCAAGATTTATAAAATGGAGTTGTATTCCTCCGCTTTTGCGGTAGTTTCAGCTGCTGTCGGAGTACTGACGTTCCGTAGAAAGGATTTGAAATAATGAATAAATTATTAAGGGCAAATTTTACAC
>CAMWVF010000196.1 GCA_947177545.1 uncultured Clostridia bacterium
GCTGTCAGAAGAACTCATGCCTTGGAAAACTAAAGTGTATTATTATAAGGAATAAGTATCTCCGGACGGCTCTTCCGCAGTGGAGCATTGACAAATATTATTTCTGCGGGGAATGGATTTGAAAAAATGTACTTCGGCAGCGTTAAGTTTTTTAAGCACCTTATATATACTGTTTTCTTCGGCTGGCTCGCTATTGCAACGTTCCTTGCTGTCTTTTTCGGCGTGAAATACGGGCTTGAGGCTAAGAAAAGCGCCGAGGCTGCAACGGCTGCAAACGCAAGTCTTGACAGCATAAACATACCCGAGGGCACTACCCTCGAACAGCTTTTTTTGATAATGACAGCAAAAGGGTACTCATCAAAGGAAATTCTGGACATAATAAGCAGTACCGATCCACAGGTACTGGAGGACTATCTTGTTAAATACGCCGAGGAAAACCCCGGGATTTTCGGCGAAATGATAAGCGCGGGGGCTGCCGCGCAGGACACCTCGGCAGAGTACACAAAGCTGTATCCCGACCTTTACGCGGACGCTCCCCCCACAGAATTTGCGGAGGACGACGGCACGGTTTACCTTACCTTTGACGACGGGCCTTCGGCTAATCTGAGCGATATTTTGTACATATTGAATAAATATGAAATAAAGGCAACGTTTTTCTTCTGCGGCGGCGAGGACGAAATTTCCAAGGAACGCATGAAAGCCGTTGCGGACGCGGGACATACGGTGGGTATACATTCCATTTCCCACGATTACGAGAAGATCTACGAAAGCGTCGAAAGCTATCTGGCGGACTTTTATGAGACCTATGTCAATGTTTACGAGGCTACAGGGGTAAAGCCGCAGATTTTCCGTTTCCCCGGCGGTTCAATAAACAATTACAACAGGCTGACCTACAAGCAGATAATCGCGGAAATGACAAGGCGGGGCTTTGTTTATTACGACTGGAACGTAAGCGGCGAGGACGCTGTCCACGACGCGGACTGGACGAGCATTTACAACAACGTGCTGAGCGGGATCGCAAACAACACCTCGGACAAGGCTATAGTTCTGCTCCATGAAAAGCAGCAGACGGTCTATGTGCTGGAGGACGTTATCGACAGGCTTATTGCCGACGGCTATCATTTTGGGCAGCTTGACAATACTGTCAAGCCTATCAATTTTTCATACAGAGATTAAAATGTAGAACAATAAAAATTGCAGAATAGGAGAGATAAAAATGAGCCTTAAAGACAATTTTAACCAAGCGGTAAAGGAAATTCTTAGAAAGGACGGTCTGGTAGGAGACGACCTTTCTAAGGAGTCAAAGAAAAAATCGGAGCTTGACAGATATATTGACGCTCCCCCGCAGCCCGAGCCTTTGAAGGAGTCGGACTATAACGTTAATTCGGATTTCTCCGACCCCGATATTGCTCCCGAGGCGGCTGCCGCGCCCCCTCCCTCAAGTCCCTATGTTCAGAGCGGACAGGGTGTTTCGCAGTTCGGTTCGCGCCCCGCGGCTGATCCCTTTGCTTCAGGTCAGCAGCCGCAGCAAGGACAGTACGGGCAGCAGGCGCAGCAGGATCAGGGCTTTGCGGGTCAAGGATACGGCGGACAAAATCAAGGGTACAATCAGCCCAATCAGGGTTACGGCGCACCAAACCAAGGGTATGGCGCACCCAATAATATGAATATGGGACAGCCTTTCCAAGGCGCGTCCCAGCAGGGCGGTTACGGTCAGCAGAACCAAGGCTTCGGAGGTTCTCCCTCCGGTTTCGGCGGAGGAAACGTCCCCCCCGCTCCTCCCTCATACGGCGGAAACGAGGATTCACCATACTACGAGACCGAGGAGACCACGATCATTTCCCGAAACACCATTATTACGGGAAACGTCCGCTCATTTGCGAATGTCACCATTGACGGAAGCATTAAGGGCGACGTGAGAATTACGAAAAATATTAACGTTGCAGGCAAGGTCGTGGGTGATGTTGAGTGTAACGACTCCATAATGACGGGCGCTTCAATGCAGGGCAATCTTGCTTCAAAGGGCAGGGTTCAGATGGACAGGGACACTATTATCCTTGGCGACATTTCCGCCCAGTATTTGGATCTTAACGGCAAGATAAAGGGCAACGTTGACATTGGCGGAAAAGCTGAGTTCAAGACGGACGCTATCGTTATGGGCAACATTACGGCGTCTACGATAACAGTCCTTGACGGCGCGACAATTCAGGGCTATGTAAACACGACTTTCCTACAGGAAAGCTCCTCGAACATCTTCCCCGAGGCTATTGCTGTAACGGAGTGACGGCTGTAAGAATTATTTTGCGGCTGCGAGTATGCAGCATTAAATAGTTCTCCAAGGTTAAATACGGCGATCATTTGCTTTACTGATCCCCTTAATGTGGGCAGGTCGAATATAGCAATATCTTATCCGTCCCTTGATAGGGGCTTGCCAAAGCAAACGCTTACAGCGTCTTGCTTTGGGATAGAACAAGGCTGCACGGACACTGTGCTAAAAGGTGGTTAAATTATGCCCGAAAATGAAAACAGCGGAAACTACATACCCCGATTTGAGCGGGACTTAATGAAAGCGGGGGGAGACCTTTCCGCTCTTGCCAAGCAGAAAAAGGCGGAGGAACGGGCGGACAGTACTTCTGTGGCGGAAACGTCTTCGGAAACCGTCCCCGAGACGTTTTCCGAGGAAGAGCTTCCGGATATTGAATATGTTTACGGCGACGACGATTACGACAGCAGCAAGCCTTTGGAGGCAATCGCCGCAGAAAACATCGTCCTCGACGACATGACAAGCGGTATCAAGCTTGAAGAAATGCGTACGGAGAGAAGCTCGCTGGCAAGCTCCCTTAAAAATCAGATGATAGCGGACGACCTTGCTATGGAGATCGCGGCGGCAAAGCTGGAGGAGATGTCCACCGAGTACGGAAACGAAAATATACGGCAGGACGATATTTTGTCAAAGGACTATCTTGACAAGAACGAGCGGGACGTTCTGAAAACCCGCATGAAAGAGGAGCTTTCCGCAAAGCCCCAAGGCTTCAATCAGAAAAAGAGCATTGAGATGGCAAAAAAGCTCATGGCGGAGCAAAAGGCCAAGGAAGCCAAAAAGGGCTTTTTCATGCTGATATTGGTGGCTGTTGTGGGACTTGTGACCGCGGGGCTTGCCTATTATCTTGATATGAACGGGGACGGCACAAAGCCGTATATGGATTACATACCCGTGGCGGGAGTGCTGTTCTCGCTGTTTATGCTTGTCCGCTCACGGTTCAGCAGGGCGCTGTCGGTGCTTTATTTTGCGGTGCAGACGGCGGCTTTGATATACGGGCTTATAGCGTATACTCTTTCCCCCGACAGCTTTTCAAGTGACGGGTACATTTTAAAGCTTGCGCTTTTTGTACTGGCGATAGGTGGCAGCGCATTTGTGGGCGTTAAGATAGTTACGGGAAAAAAGATAGGAATTTATTACAGCCACAGAAAATAAAACAAGTAAAACAAGGCGTGTGTCCGCAAGGGATACACGCCTTGTTTTGCGTGAGAAAAATAAATTTTGCAGCCCGATAAAGTGTATCGGGCATTATTAACTATTAATTATATACGTATTTGGTTAAAATGTTAATTGATAATTTGTCAAAATTGTGATAAAATTATTGTTACAAAGTTATCAAACGTGAGAAGCGGGTTTGCTTCTCGCGATTTGGTACACCGCTGTAAACGATATCAATAAAGTGTAAATCGTTTACATGAAATTTTTATGAAAGGATCGATGGATAAATGGCGGATAATGCTTTACGGGCTAACAACATCAAGAAAAATCAGTACATAGTCGTCAAGACCCCTGCGGAAAAGGCTGCGGACGTTATATACTGGTTTTTGCGCGCGGCTATTATCGCAAATATTGTTATGCTGTTTTTCCCTGCGTTTAACCCTGCGAGACTGAGCGGCATGATAAACAAAAACCTTTCTTTGTTTTCCTGCGGCGTTTCCTACAATTCGATAATTGCCAATTTCGGACGCGCGTTCCGACAGGGCTGGGTACTGGAGGAGACCTTCAAGACCCTTAATCTGCTTTCTGCGGTCATAATTTTTGCGGTCATACTTGCTGCGGCAGGGGGCTGTATGTCTCTCGGAAACCGCAAGCTCAAAAGGCTTGGCTGTATTTTTTCC
>CAMWVF010000197.1 GCA_947177545.1 uncultured Clostridia bacterium
GGTTGACACAAATAAGCTCACAGAGCTTGAACGTAAGGCAATTGAGGCAAGACGAGAGTACCAACGGCAATGGAGAGCGGCAAACAAGGATAAGGTCAAAGCCAATAACCAACGTTACTGGTTGCGTGTTGCGGCGAAAAAGGAGGGACAGAAAAATGCTTAAACCAATAGATGTACCCGTCATGTGGTCATTTAAACAAGCAGAAGTTGAAACACGCTTGAAAAAGTTTACCATCATGAATTGGGTCAAATCGGGGAAGGTTAAGTTTATCCGGGTCGGAGCCGGGCAGCGCGGAAAAATCCTCATAAACGCACAGTCACTTTGCGACTATATGGAAAGGGGCGAGCAGGCGTGAATAAATACGACGTTGTTGAAATTATACCTATAGGCAGGAAAAACGCCATTTCAATGTCAGAACTTTCAATGCGTATGGGCGAAAAGGAACGTAACACACGAAAAGCTATCTTTGAAGCGCGTCGGCGTGGGGCTGTAATTTGTTCAACCTGTGGCGAAACGCAAGTGGATATTACCGTCCTGCTTCGATTGACGAAGTTCGCCCTTACATCGCCATGCAAGAGCATAGAATTGCCAGCGCAAAGGCGGCTTTGAAATCGGCTAAGCGGTTTGTGGAAGCAGGTGGAGGGAATGCCTGATAAACGTTATTATTGGCTGAAACTTAAAGAAGATTTTTTCGACGAAAAGTACATAAAAGCTTTGCGCAAACTGCCGCAGGGAGATAGCCAGGTAATAGTTTATTTGAAAATGCAGCTTAAAAGTCTTAAAACAGAGGGTATTATAAACTATGAGGGTATATTACCCGATTGTATAAGCGAGCTTGCATTGGCACTTGACGAAGACGAGAATGTTGTGAGATTAACGGTTGAAGCTCTTATCCGTTTTGGCGTGGTAGAGCGTTTGGAAAACGACACGCTCTATATGTTGGCAATGCAACAGTTAATTGGCTCAGAAACACAAACAGCGGCACGTGTTAGGAAACATAGGGAAAACATAGCGTTACAATGTAACGCTACTGTAACAAAATGTAACACAGAGAAAGAGATAAGAGAAAAGAGAGTAGAGAAAGATACACCCCCTACCCCCTCAAAGGGGGCGGACGGTGCAAAAAAGCAAACCGAAAAGTCAAAGCCCGAAAAAATCCAATTTGCCGAATTTGTCAGCATGACCAATGACGAATACACGTCACTCGTTGCGAAAGTCGGTGAGCAAGGGGCTAAGCGGTGTATTGAGATACTTGACAACTACAAGGGTTCAAGCGGTAAGAAGTACAGCAGCGATTATCGAGCCATTCTTAATTGGACGATTGCGAGGTACGAGGAAGAATTACACAAAGGAGGAAAAACTAATGGAAATGACGGCAGTAAGGATGTTGGTACAGCAGACACAGAACACTCCAAATACGCAATTGAATTTTGATAGCAATTACTACGAGGCACGTTGTCGGGCAATGAACGAAACAATAGGAAAGCTTGACGACGGTTATAACTGCGAACGCTGCCGAAACAAGGGATTAATTTACACCACAGGCGAGGACGGCGAACTGCTTTCAAATGAGTGCCCCGACTGTTTTAACGTTCGTGCAAGCTTACGTCTGCTTAAGAACAGCGGACTGGAGGACAAGACATTTGAAAATTTTATCGCAAAATCCGATTGGCAGAGCGGATTACTACGTACCGTCAAGGAATTTGCCGCCGATACAAGTGGGAAATGGCTTTTTATAGGCGGTCAGAGTGGGTGTGGCAAAACGCATTTATGCACCGCTGCGCTTCGGGAGATAATTTTCACAAAAAATAGATCCGTGAGGATTTTGAAATGGGTTGAAGCTTCAAGGTCGCTCAAATCAGCTGTAAATGACAGCGGCTATGCAAGTGAAGCTGATGTTTACAAGGGCGCAGAGGTTCTATACATTGATGATTTATTTAAGGGCGGCGGCAATGTTATCTCCAATGCCGATTTGCGGCTTACGTTTGAACTGTTGGACTATCGTTACCTTAAAGGCTTAACAACCGTCATATCAAGCGAATTTTCGTTTGACAAAATACTTCGTGCCGATGAAGCTATTGACAGTTCATAACAGGTCAGCTATAATTTTACTAACCTGCTCAATTAAAAACAATTTGAATGGATAAAACCACAAAGGAGTTGAATTTATAATGAAAAGACGAGCTAAAGATTTGGTATACAACTGGGACACCGTCCCCGTAGTTGTTGATCCTCATTTTGTCGCGGTAATTATGGGCTGCTCGGACGATAAAGTCAGAAAAGAGTGTCAAAACGGAACGCTTCCTGCTTTCAAGTTCGGCGGTATGTGGCGTATTCGCAGGGAGGATTTGATTGCGTATACCAAAGGGGAAAAGTTTGATTAAATTATCAGTATATTTAATTATATAAAGAGCGAGCGGGTCAGTTATATTATAAGACAAACCCGCTCGTTTAAATTTTTTGTATTATCCCAACCTAACAAGGTCTCGTGGGATTTCAAGTGTTGAGGGCAAACCGCGCCTTGCAGGAGTATACTTAATACGACTGTCGCCTTGCTGTATTATCTCGCGCCACACGCCGCAGCTTGTACGTCCGCCGCTTAGCGTGCAGTAGAGGTTATACAATGCGTACGCCCTGACCGTCACCGTATCGTCGTTATAAAATCCGATAACCATACTTGACTTGTTGTCGGACTTGTTTGGTTCAGCGACAGCAACATAATGTGTGTCCCCGTAAATCACGCTCTCGGTGACGTTTTCTAAGGCTTTCAGGGTTTCACCGAATACTATCTGCTTCTGTGCTTCCAATGTACGAGAGACTGATAATTTATTCATTATGCAGTTACCCCCTTACCGTCGGTTATTTCGCAAAGCTGTGTATACATCTTGCTGTAAGACTTCTCGGCAAGGGAAAGTATATTCCGCTCTGTCAGAAGCAAGCAGTTAAGCGTTAATCCGTCGTCCGTGCTGCTGTCGGCTGCACCGAGATTGTAAATTGTCTTATTAAGCGTTTTGAGCTGACTTATAAGGCAGGACAGCTCCGCCGCCTCGTTTGTGACGTTATCATAAGTTTTAGATTTTTCCATAGTATAACATTCCTTTCAAAATATTTGTTTTTCGGAGCAGGTTTGCTCTTTATTCGTTTATGTCATAGCTGTGCTGCACTTTTTCATTTTCTTGACACATAGCAGCAGTTTTTTCAAGTATAACGTTCTGTTCTTCCTCCGAAAGTTGGCAGAAGCAATCAATCAGTTCACAAAATTTTTCATCTCTTGAATTAGCGCACATTGAAATCACCTCGCTTTTAGTCTGAATTGTCGGAATTTTGCTTTATTCTCTCAGCAAACATTTTCCAAAACAAATCCCGTTGTTCTTGGGTCATACTCATGTACAATTTTGCAAAATTTTCAGGGGACACTTCTTCCACTTCATTTTCATTCATAATAAAAACTCCTTTCAAATACTTGACATTTAGGAGCAGGTCGGCTATAATATTATTGACCTGCTCCACTGGGGCGGTAGTGGCTCTTACATAATCGCTGTAGTGGGTGGATTGTGTAAGGGCTTTTCTTATACCGCGATAGCCAGAGCCGCGCCATAGTTTACGTATGGGTTAAATCCTCCCGTAACTCTGAATGCTTTGGTACTCGGTTCGCTGTCCTTATCCATAAGCGGTGCGAGGACGCTTGCTACGGCTTTTGGAAGATACCCGATAAAGAATACCCTGTTATCTCTCAAAGCGGCGTATACGGCTACTGCGTTACTGTCGTGGGAGTTGCGTGGTTCTCTTTTCAGCTTGACGGATATGTCCGCAGGATTGACCCCTGCAAGCTTCTCCAACGCGTCCTGACGGCGTGACGTGCCTTTTACCTTTGTACGGAGTGCATTTGCCTTGACGATTATCCACGCCTTGACCATTGCGATTGAGCGGGTCAGTCCCTGCTTTACAAGACGGTTCGCTATTGTCATTACTTTTGACCTTGTTTTGTTCATACTGGTTTACCTCCTTTTTGATTTTCGGGGGTTCTTTCTCAACCCTGTGATTATATTATATACTATCGTTAACGATATATCAAGTGGTAATATATACAAATATATATCGTTATCATTGTATAAAATGTATATTGTTAACGATATTTGTATATGATAT
>CAMWVF010000198.1 GCA_947177545.1 uncultured Clostridia bacterium
TTCTAATGTTGAGCTTTAGCTCATTTTTCAAAAGTTTAATAAATGATTTCATCCCTCAACCTCCTCACCGGAAAGCACAAGATAAGCGTCCTCCAATTTTTCACAGCCGCTTGATTGTTTTGCCTGTTCAATTGTTCCATAAAACACAGCCTTTCCTTTTTTCAAAATACATATCTCATCGCATAGGTTTTCTACTTCATCCATAAAATGAGAAGTCAAAAAGATAGTTAATCCCTTGCTTTTCAATTCTGATAAGATTTTCCATACATCACGTCGGGCTTTTGCGTCAAGCCCAGTAGTAAGTTCGTCAAGAAAAACAAGCTCCGGATTTGGAATTAAAGCAAGCACAATGAATAATCGTTGCCGCTCACCGCCGGACAGACTTTTTACCGCACTACCAAACTTGTCACCTATTCCAAATTGTTCACAAAGTTTTTTCCAGTCAGCGGGAACTTCATAAAGACAAGCAGTTTCTTCACAAAGCTCTGAAACTTTTATTTCCGGCTGATAACCACCCTCTTGAAACTGAACACCGACATTTTGAAATAAGTGGCGTCTATTCTTTTTAGGATTGCACCCCAAGACTGATACCATTCCACTGTCAGCATTTTTTGTACCTAAGATACATTCAATTGTCGTGCTTTTTCCTGCACCATTTGTGCCAAGCAGCCCATAAACAGTGCCGCATTTCACCGACAGACTGATTTTGTCTACCGCAAGCAGATTGTCATAACTTTTTGACAACTGCTCAACTTTGATTACTGTTTGCATAATAAGACCTCCTATTTATTTTTCGCTAAATAAGAATACCACCAATGAAAACATTGGTGGCAAAATGTAGGGTTATGAAAATTGTTCTTTCATATCATGTAGCATATCAGTTAGAGCATCTGCATTTTTTTCTGCTTCTGAAAGTGAAATGATAAGACGATCACAAACTGAAATAATGTCATCAGTTTGTTTCGGTGTATTTAAGACAATGCGAATATCTGCATTAGGATTTTCTGATAATTGCTGCAGCAGTCGCAAAATTGATTCTAAGGAATAATTGGCACATCTTAGTGAACGAATGATTTTTAGGCGCTGTATATCTTCGTCAGTATAAACACGATACCCATTATCCTTTCGCTTTACAGTGAGTAAACCATTCATTTCCCAATTTCGTAGTGTGTCCATAGAAATATCAAGTAGCTCTGATACATTTTTTCTTTTAAGTTCCTTTGAGTTTTCCCGAACTCCACCAGACAAAATTTGTTGCACAATTTCAATCGCTTCTTCGGCGTTTTGGCGTTCTTGCTTAATCTGCTTTAGGTATTCCTGCGTAATTGTAATTGCAGTATCAAAATCCCCTGTTGCAGATACCATAATCATTTGTACGATTTTCTTTCGCAAACCATTTTGTAATACTTCTATCTGAAACGCAAGACGTATTAATTTGCATTGCTTTATATGAAACTCTGTAAATACACGATATCCATTTGGTAGACGTTCTGGCTTAGGTATCAATTTCAGCTTTTCGTATAATCGCACTGTATTTGGGTGTATTCCGATTATTGCGGCAACTTCCGCAGTTTTATAAATATTCATTGTTTTCCGCCTCCATTCTCCCTAAAATCTACCATAACTGAAAAGTTTGGTGTTAAAGTGTAGGGTTTATTATAACATGAGCATATGAACCTTTCAATAAACAACATGAGCAGGATAAATATAGCAACTCATGACAATTATTGGTGTCATCAATGTTACTTAGATTTTGTATACAAACAGGATAACCAACAACGAGAACATGAATTTCAAAGAATTGCCCAGCGATTGCAATATGATGAGAACCGAACTTATGCCCTATTTCAGAAAACCGAAAAAATGAGAATTGTCATGCTAAATAAATATAGATAGGCAGTATATTCTTATGTTTAAAAAATTAAAGAATTCCATCAAGAAAAATGGTAAGTAACACTTACAACATATCCATACTGTAACTTGGTTAATCTCGTATATTGTATATTCATAATATTTCTGCTACAATCAACTCAGAAGAAATTTAGTACTACTTTAAATATATCTCTGCATTTTTAAATTATAGTATATTTCAACAATAAGGTGGTTTCCATGGATAGTAAACAGCGAAAAGATTTTTGGGATACTCTTTGTTCTCTTGAGGGATATGATATTCAAAATGACAGCAAACTTTTAATGAATAAAGTTGTTTTCCCTCACTATCTTTATAGATATCGTGATGTAACTTTTAGAGCGGTCTCGGAAACTCAATAGCGAATAGGCAGGAAAGGGTTGATTTTCAGAATTGAGAGGGATAAGGGATGGATAATTGTGGGGGTTGAGCAGTTCGGAGAGTATAAAGAATAAAAATGTGCATGACTTTAAAGCCTGTCGGAAAACAAGGCTGAAAAAGTTCAGAAGCAGGAAACTTGGTTTATGCAGCTTCCTGTATGTGCTGTTTATAGCGGGCATCCAGATGGATGCAGATCCCGATCATGGTTGCCATGAAAGAATAATGCTCCTTTGTGTGTATGAACATGCGGTGCAGGCCGTAATCATTGAGGATGCGGTTGTTGATACGTTCCGTGGCGGTGCGTTGATTATAAATCTTCTTATAAGTATCTGTGCCGCGGGGAACATCGGTGTAAAGCCGGATATCCCATTCGGGCCGGGTCTTGACGACTCTCCCGTATTTGGAACCGGTGCAGGAGTTTTTACATTTGGAACAGTGATCTTTCCCATAGGGGCAGCGCCACATGAGGTAACCGCTGGATGTGTCATAACCGTTAGGCTTCATGCGCAGTTTTTCCTGACATAAAGGTGTTCCATCTTTGTCAATGGTGATGGTATCAGGAATTGTTTTTGGCCGGCCGCATTTGTCGTTCAGGTCGATGAAGGCCCGTATCCCTCTGTAATTAAGGAATCGGTAGGTGGGATAATTGTCCATTGCAGAATCCAGGCACATATTCTCAATGGAGACTGCCGGCATATGTGTTTCCAGCTCATGGAAAGCAACAAGGAAATTGACCGAATCATGTCGCCTTGCGCTGGTAAAACGCAGGAGCAGCGGGATGTCTGTCCTGAGCTCAGTGTTATAACAGGATAGCTGGAACAAAGTGTAGCCGAAGTAATATTTTTCCAGGTCACTGTCCCAGCCCCAGGAAGCATCGGGGTCGGGAAAATGCCGCAGGCATTCCGGCGCGCCAACCCTGTGATGCCCGCGTGGGCAGGAATGGGTATGCACGGCGGTGCCGTCTCCGGAAACCGTAAGGTGTTCCCTTGGTATGAGGCCGGATTCCATGGAAGGCAGGACAGCCGCATGATAGAAGAAGCGCTGCAATCGCCCCTCAAAGTTAAAAGGAATATCCTTCCCGCCTATGAGCCGTTTTACGATAGCTTCTGTGATTTTGGGCTTTGTCTCCTGTGCTTTCTGTTTTTTGCCTCTGGGCTTATCCGGCTTTTTGCTGTTCCAGGAAGCCGGAAGCAGTTTGTCCCGCGCATATAAACCCGTTGGCGGTGCAGTCCAGAGCCTGTCCATGAAGTCAAAATAAGAACCAAGGGGCGGCAGGGAATCCGTAGTGCAGCCGATGAGGGCGGCAAGGAGGCGGTCGTGTTTGAGCCTGTCCACCCAAAGGGTAAGGGATAGTTTGGTCAAACCTTCTGAATATAGAAGAAAGAAAAGGATAAAAGACCTTAAGATTTGTGGCTGGTTTTTAGCAGGCCTGCCAGTGTTGGAGTAAAAGGGCAGAAGGAACTCCATTGCCTTATCGGTATCGAAAAGCCGGAGCTTCTGCCATGCTTTCCAAAGCTCCGTATGGAGCCGGTTTCTTTCAGAGGGATCGAAATGGACTTTGGATTCGGTGAGAAAGTACTTGTAATCTTGCATGGACTGCCAGTACTTGATCATAAAGTGTACCTCCTTGTAGTTATGGGCTGTGCGTGGGGCACAGACGCTTCTTAACTACAAGGGGCGCGTTTGGTGACTGGCGTATATGGTCACCAAACGCGCCGCACATTTTGACTTATATGTCAATGGTTTTTGAAAATTTAACAAAAATGTTTTCTGGGATATGGAGGAAAGCAAAAAAG
Organism: uncultured Clostridia bacterium; assembly: GCA_947177545.1. Classification (GTDB taxonomy): domain Bacteria; phylum Bacillota; class Clostridia; order Oscillospirales; family Ruminococcaceae; genus RGIG8773. The sequence continues at coordinate 4,087 of CAMWVF010000198.1, forward strand.
CAGAACATGAAAAAAGAGCGGAAATTCGGGCTTAAAGAGTTTCCGAGACCGCTCAT
>CAMWVF010000199.1 GCA_947177545.1 uncultured Clostridia bacterium
CCTTTAATTATTATCTCTTGATCCCTCCCGAAATTTTGCTTCCGGGAAGCGTACTTTTGGGAAGTGTGCTTCCGACTGTACTTTTCGAGATCGTGCTTCCGGCAGTCGCGCTTCCGGTTAGACCGCTTTTGCCGGCTGTCGGCTTGTTTGAAATTTTTTTGTATATCGCAGGCTGAACGTAGGTATATCTTGTGTCCCTGCCCACGCTTTCGGCATGACCCGTAAAGAGATATCCTCCCTCCTTGGTAACGTCGTAAAAGCGTTCAACAAGAGCGTTCTTTGTATCCTGCTCAAAATATATCATAACATTTCGGCAGCTTATAAGGTCGTACTGCTTCCGCTCGGTGATATTGTTCATCAAATTGAACTGCTTGAAGGTTATCTGATTGCGGAGACGGTCAATTACCTTATATGTAGTAGCGTCCACCTTTGTGAAATATTTTGCAAGCCATTCCTTTGGTACGTCCTTGAGCATATCAATTGTATACACGCCCGCCTTAGCTTTTGCAAGAACGTCCGTATCCAGGTCGGTGGCAAGGAGATTTACTTTCCACCTTGCGGCGTTTGCGCCGAAATAGTCGTCGATAGTCATAACTATCGTGTACGGCTCCTGACCAGTTGAGGAAGCGGCGCACCAGAAGTCCAAAGTCTTCGTTGCGGCGTTCTGCTTTTCAAAATAAGGCAGGATAGTCTTTTTAAGGTACTGGAAATGCTCGGGTTCGCGCATAAAAAACGTATGGTTTGTAGTAAGCTTGTTTACAAGCTGCATTGTCTCGTTGCCGGTCTTGTCGGCGAAAGCGAAATCAATGTACTCCTTGAAGCTCTTGAAGCCTCTTGTGCTTATCATGTTTGACAGCCTGCCCTCGATAAGAACACGCTTCTTGTCGAGAGTAATGCCGTAGGTCTTTTTCATATAAGTCACAAGACGTTCAAAATCATTATCGGTAAGCTTTAACATTAAGAAACACCTCGGTCATCGTTAATGAGTTTGTCGCAGCTGATAAGAAGTCTCTTGCCGTCCTCAAGATTGATGATAGACTTGATGTACTTGTTTGCGTTGACGTTTTTGGAATCGGGGGGCTTGCTTATACTGCTGGACTTAGCGGAAATAACGTCCTGCACCCTGTCCACAATAATTCCCACCTGTTCGCCGTCCTCAAATTCAAGAACGATGATGCAAGTTCTGTCGTCATAGGGTATCTCCTCTATGCCGAAACGCATTCTGACGCTTATAACAGGTACTACTTTACCTCTTATGTTGATAACGCCCTTTATATAGCCGGGAATTTTTGGTACAACAGTGATCTGCTCTACGGATATGATCTCCTTGACATACTTTATGTTGATAGCATAAATAACGTCGCCTATGCTGAAAGAAAGGACTTCAAGGACTTCAATGCCTTCAGCAGCAGTCTCTGCCGTCATGGTTACAACGCTGTTTTGTTCCAAATTTATTCACCCTTTCCTATTAGAAAATAGAGGTTAGAGGCAAGAGGTTAGAATTTGAACGCTTGCGCGACTCTAAGCCGCCGCCCCGCCTTTATATCTAAAATTCATGATATACTTAAAAATCCTTGATAATATTATCTACGTCAAGAATAATCGTAATAGAACCGTCGCCGAGAATAGAGCAGCCCGACATACCGTTCTGCTTGATATTGTAAGCTCCCAGAAGCCTTGGGAAAGGCTTAACAACTACCTGCTGCTCACCGATAAGCTCATCGGCAAATACGCACGCCTTCTTTCCGTCCGTTTCAACGAGGATCACGATTCCCTCATAAAGATCCTGAATATTCGGCGTAAGGTCATAAAGCTCATAAAGCCTGATAAGCGGGTAGCATTCGCCTCTTACCATTATCATCTCGCTGCCGTTTGTGTCCTTGACAAGCTGCTCGGGGAGCACCTTGAAAGAGGAGCTGATAACATTTATAGGTATCGCAAATATCGAGTTGCCGACGGATATCTCCATGCCGTCCACAATAGAAAGCGAAAGAGGTATCTTGATTATAAAGTTTGTTCCCTCGCCGAATTTCGACTCAACGGAAACAGAACCGCCGATCTTTTCGATATTTTTCTTAACAACGTCCATGCCCACGCCACGTCCCGAGTATTCGGTGACCTGCTCGTTAGTTGAGAAGCCGGGGAGCATTATCATGTTAAGTATCTCCTTTTCGGAGTACTCGCTTGCGGGTCTTGTGAGGATACCGTTTCTCTCAGCCTTTGCAAGAACCTTTTCGGGGTCGATTCCGCCGCCGTCGTCGGCAACTACTATAATAACCTCGCCCGAGGTATTGTATGCGGAAAGAGTGATCTTGCCCTTGGGAGATTTTCCCGCAGCAATTCTGTCCTCAACATTTTCCTCAATACCGTGGTCCATGGAGTTACGTACCATGTGCATAAGCGGGTCGTTGAGCTGGTCGATAATTGACTTATCCACCTCTGTCTCCTCGCCCTCGAATACAAGGTCAACGTCCTTGTTCAGCTTGACCTTCATATCTCTTACGATACGTGTCATCTTGTTGAACGCGCCCGAAAGGGGTACCATTCTTATGGACATTACAGCGTCCTGAAGCTCCTCGTTGAGCTTGCGGAGCTGTCTTGCGGATTTCTGGAAGTTATCCAGCTTAAGTCCCTTGAGATCAGGGTTTGATGTTACCATTGCCTCGGTAATAACTATCTCGCCCACCAAGTCAAGCAGCGTATCCAGCTTGTTCAGGTTTACCGAAATAAGGGACTGCTTTGCTCCGCCTCCCGCAGCCGGCTTTGGCGCGGCAGCCGCAGCAGCAGCGGGCTTTTTCTCAGCAGGCTTGGGAGCGGCAGGCTTAGGCGCAGCCGCAGGTGCAGCAGGTGCGGAAGCCGCAGGTGCAGCAGCCTCGGGAGCAGGCTCCGCTTCAGCCGCAGGAGCCTCGATCAGCTCATAAGACTTAACGCTGGGAGTATTCTCAATAGCCTGTATAACAGCCTTTGCCTTGTCGCTGCTGAAATGCACGAGGAAGCCCTCCTCGACGATCGTTTTAGCAGTCTCGGCATTGTCGTCAATGTCCGCAGGCTCGTATGTAACATGGTCGCAGACGTCCTTGATATTGTTTACCACCAATACCGCGCGGAGATTCTCCATCTTGCAGTCGTCGTCAAAGTGTACCCTTACCGTGGTTATTTCCGCAGCGGAAGCTCCGCCCGAGTCTGCGCCTCTCTGTACTACCTCGCAGCCCTTAACGTTGGGGGTAGTCTTGATAGTCTCCACTACCTCGTCGATAGTGACGCCGCCCAGCGGCTTGAACTTAACGTCAAAGCCGTTTGCAACGATTATCTTTGCAGTCTCGCCGTTGGTCTCGATATCGGGTGGAACATACTCCAGCTTAGAGCAGGAATCGCTTATCCTGTTTACAACAAGCATAGCCCGCAGATTTTCCATCTTGCAGTCATCTTCAAAGAATACCTTAACATGGGTAAGCTCGGAAGCGGGAGCCGCGGGCGCGCCCGAAGCCGCAGGAGCTGTTTCCGCCGCAGGAGCTGCCGGAGCCGCCGCGGGTGCAGGCGCAGGAGCCGCTCCTGCGCCGCCTTTAAGAACAGCGGCAAAGTCCTCGATCTTGTTCATCTGCTCGGTAAAATCCGTAGGAGTATATTCGTCTTCCTGAATAAGTTCGATCTCAGCCTTCAAAAGGTCGGACGCGTTGAATACGAGGTCATACAGCTCATTCATTGATGAAATCACGGGATTGTCCTCACGGATAATGTAGAACATATCCTCGATAGCGTGAGCAAGCTTGGACATATTCTCCAGCCCCATCATAGCGGAAGAGCCCTTTATCGTGTGCATGGTACGGAAAATCTCGTTGATCTCTTCTTCTCCGAAGTTGCTCTCGTTCTCGGTTTTCATCAGAATTTGGTCAAGCTGTTCAAGAAGCGATGTGGTCTCAAAGACATACGCGTCCGCCATAGCTTCCATTCCTGCTTCAAATTTTGCCATAAAAACACCTACCTATCAATTTATATTCGGAAGGACGCCGCCGCTGCGCGAAAGGGGCTTTCACAGCAAGCGGAGATACATTATGCTCCCGAAGATATAATTCACCATAATATTTTATAGTATATTTTTAATTATACTATAAAAAACGATTTACTACAAGCCAAAAATG
>CAMWVF010000200.1 GCA_947177545.1 uncultured Clostridia bacterium
GTAATGTGCCTTTCCTGTTACTGCAAGAAAAGCTGCCTCCTTATCTTTTATTAGTGGGAGTCTTTCTTTTTTCACGGTTATTCTTTAATATTTTCCCGCAATTTGTTCACACGTTTGCCAAAGAGCTTCCGCAATTGGTTACACTTAGCTTTATCATTATACACCAACTTACCCCTATTTTTCAAGGGGTTTTTAACACTTCTTTTTATTTTTTGGTTATTTTTATGACTTCGCACAAAAAAGCGGGAAACTTTTTGACAAAAAGTTAGCAGAAGCTTTACAAACGGTTCAATTAAGGCAGAATATACTTTATGTAATAATTTGTACACAGCCGTGACAATGTCCCTGATAACGCCCGTGATAAAGTTGCCGAGGGTGAAAATGTACAGTGCAAAGCCCAGCAGCGATCCGAAAAACATGAACATACGCACCTGTCCACGCGCGGAGACAGCGGCAAAGCAGAACACGCAAAAACCGTAAATAAGCCAGAAAAGCACGTCCGCCAAAAAGGTAGGCTTCGGCTTTTGGAGAGGCGGCAGGAGTATCCTTGCCACGCGGAATAAGTCGTAAACCACCCCGAGGGACGCGCCAAGGAGTACCGACAGCAGGAAAGAGGCGGTTTGCTGCGAAACGGAAAAAAATGTATTTAAGTTCAAGGACTCACCTCATCAGCGGAATAATTTGCCAAATAACGACAATGGGGAACGTCTGTCAGGGTCGCCGTAAACAATGCTTTTTATCTCACCCTCAATATTCATTTCACCGCTTTCCACGGACAGACCGTTGACGTGAAGGTCAGTTCCGCGGACGGTCATTTCCCCCATGCAGGTGTAGAGCAGGACGGTGTTTTCGTCAAAGCTGTCAACATCGGTAACGCCTGAAAGAGACAGCTTTTTTCTGCCCTCCAGTATTATGTTGTGGATAGAATTTTTATTATTTACTTCATTCATGATGATCGCTCCTTTTTGATTTATTATATGAGTACAAGCACTGCTGTTAGAACGTTTTACAAGTTTAAATTTTAAGGGGATTTGTGCTAAAATAAAATTTATAGCTTGTTTAACATGGTTAAATTTTCACATTGTTAATAAGCAAGAAACAAATATGATATATTTTTAAAGTATACTTTATATCAGCCGCTCTTGCGAATCAAACAAATCTCTGCCCGCAAAACCGTATAAACGAAAACTTTTGCGGGCATTTCTTTGTGATTTGCGGCGGTTGATATCATGGGGAATTTTTCTTGAAAGGCTGTGCAAAATGCTTGAACTTAACCAAATAGTAAAAAACTATAAAGTCGGCGATACAGAAATACACGCCCTTAAAGGCGTAAGCGTGAAATTCCGTGAAAACGAGTTTGTGTCCGTGCTGGGTCAGTCGGGCTGCGGAAAGACCACACTGCTTAATATCATCGGCGGTCTTGACCAGTACACAAACGGCGACCTTATCATCAACGGCAAGTCCACAAAGCAGTACAAGGACAAGGACTGGGATACCTACCGCAACCACTCAATAGGCTTTGTTTTCCAAAGCTATAACCTTATCCCGCACCAGACTGTACTTTCCAACGTGGAGCTTGCTCTTACCCTCTCTGGCGTTTCAAAGGCGGAGCGCAGAAAACGTGCCGTAGAGGCTCTCGAAAAAGTAGGACTGGGCGACCAGCTTAACAAAAAGCCAAATCAAATGTCTGGAGGACAAATGCAGCGCGTCGCCATAGCCCGCGCTCTTGTGAACGAGCCTGATATCCTCCTTGCTGACGAACCTACGGGCGCACTTGATTCCGAAACAAGTCTGCAAATAATGGAGCTGCTTAAAGAAATTGCCAAAGACAAGCTTATTATAATGGTTACCCACAACCCCGAGCTTGCGGAGAAATATTCCACAAGAATAATCCGCCTGCTGGACGGCAAGGTCATTGACGATACAGCGCCATTTGACGGTACCGAAGAGGAAAAGGAGCAGCCAAAGGAAAAGCCCGCAGTTGTGAAGAAAAAGGCGTCCATGTCATTTTTAACGGCGCTGTCCCTCTCAATGAACAATCTTATGACTAAAAAGGGCAGGACATTTATGACCGCCTTTGCGGGAAGTATCGGAATTATCGGCATTGCTCTCATTCTCTCTCTTTCAAGCGGCGCGCAGGATTATATAGACAAGGTGCAGGAGGAAACTCTGTCAAGCTACCCGCTGACTATCGAGGGTACTTCAATCGACATGACCACAATGATGACCACCATGATGGCTATGGCGCAGGGAAACGGCGAGGACTTTGACGACGGTAAAATTTACCCTCAAAACGTCATGACAACTATGATGGAAGCTATGTTCGCCGAAATTTCCTCCAACGACCTTGAAAGCTTCAAGGTTTTCCTCGAAAGCGGAGAAAGCGATATACAAAACCTTGTCAGCGATATAAAATACAGCTACAACACTCCTCTTACCGTCTATAAGGCGGACACCTCCGACGGGGTGTACAGGGTAAATCCTATTTCAATATACGACAATATGGGGCTTTCCCACATGACGGAAATGACCCAAATGACTGAAAATCCCATGCTAAGTACATTTAATATGTGGCGGGAGCTTATCTCAAAGGAGGACATTCTTAATTCCCAGTATGAAGTCCTTGCGGGACGTATGCCGGAGAAATACAACGAGGTCATATTCGTTGTTAACAAGTACAATCAGGTAACGGACTACACCCTCTACAGCATGGGCATTCTGGACGACGAGGAGCTTTCCGACGCGGTGCAGAGAACTATCGATGGTGAGACCGTAGAGGAAATAAATACCGTGAAGTCCATAGACTTTGACGACATTTTAGGACTTAAATTCAAGCTGTTCATAAATCCCGATTACTACGCCGAGGAAAACGGCGTTTGGGTGGATAAAAGCGGCGACAGCATTTTTATGACGGAACAGATAAACAATTCGGAGGAGATCGAGATCGTCGGTATCGTCCGTCCCTCGGACAATACAGCCGCTTCCACAGAGATAGGCTCTATCGGCTATAAGTCCGAGCTTATGACCCACCTTATCGAAAAGGTGAACGACAGCGAAATAGTTAAAAAGCAAAAGGAAAATCCCGATGTGGACGTGTTCACAGGCATTGAGTTCCCCAAAGAGGAAGATGGGGAGCAGCCTCCAATGACAATGGAGGATATTCAGGCGTACATCATGACCCTTGACCCCGATACTCAGCAAATGGTAATGGGTCAGCTTGCACAGGCGCAGGAAATGGGTATGACAGATGAGCAGATAGCGCAGGCTTTTGCGGAACAGCTTGCAGACCCCTCCACCGATGCAACATACGAGGGCAACCTTGACATTTTGGGTGTTTCCGACCTTGCGAACCCAAGCTCCATAAATATTTACCCGCGGGATTTTGAGTCCAAGGAGCTTATAACCGACATTATCGACGACTACAACAAGCGCATGGACGACAGCGGCAGGGACGAGCTTTGCATACAGTACTCCGATATTATGGGCATAATGATGAGCAGCGTTACCACCATTATTGACGCAATAAGCTACATTCTTATAGCCTTTGTTGCGATATCTCTTGTGGTGTCCTCAATAATGATAGGAATTATTACCTACATTTCGGTGCTGGAAAGAACAAAGGAGATAGGCATACTCCGCTCTATCGGAGCCTCAAAAAGGGATATTTCCCGCGTGTTCAATGCGGAGACCCTTATCGTGGGCTTCTCAGCGGGTGCTATAGGAATAATAACCACACTGCTTCTGAACATACCGATAAATATGATAATCACACATCTTACGGACGTTCACGACCTTTGCAGCCTGCCTCCCGTTGGCGGAGCGATTTTAGTGGTGATAAGCATGGTTCTCACCCTTATCGCGGGACTTATACCGTCCCGAGTTGCGGCTAAGAAAGACCCTGTTACCGCCTTGCGAACAGAATAAGCTTTTTAGGAAAAACGGCTGCCGTGTTTTATACGGCAGCCGTTTTCGTTACAATTATTTCATAAGGAACTTTTTAATGTAAACACATCTTAATTATAGGTGTACTTTTTTACCCACTTTCCGCCTTTATAGCGGATAACGCTCATTATCGCCGTAAGCAGCCATGTCAGACAGGTAGTGCCCCATAC
>CAMWVF010000201.1 GCA_947177545.1 uncultured Clostridia bacterium
GGCATAAGTACGTCCCCCTACTTTATTATCATGATAGGCTGGTCGAATTCAACAGCCTGACCGTTGCTTACGAGTATCTCCTCCACAACGCCGTCAAAGTCGCTCTGAACCTCGTTCATAAGCTTCATTGACTCTATTATCATAAGCACGTCTCCCTTTTTGACATGCTTGCCGACAGTCACGAAAGGCGGCTTGTCAGGTGCGGAAGCAGCATAGAAAGTACCCACCAGCGGAGCCTTTACAACATTGCCGCTCGGTACAGAACCGCTTACTGTGCCGCTTGCGGGGACTTCGGCAGCCTGCTGCATAACAGGAGTCTGCACCAAAGGCACGCCCGCAGGCATACCCATTGGAGGGTGATGCGGAGGATGATGCCTTTTACCCTTTATAGTAACGACTTCCTCGCCGTCCGCAACGGTTATCTCCCCTAAATCCTTTTCATTTACAAGTTCAGCAAGCTGCTGTATGAATTCAATTTTAACCATGATATTACTCCTTATATTTTTTAATGCAAAGCGTAGCGTTGTGTCCGCCGAAGCCGAGACTGTTGGACAGCGCGGCGTTTACAGTCATGCTGCGTCCGCCCTCTGTGCAGTAGTCAAGGTCGCACTCGGGGTCGGGCACTTTAAATCCGATAGTCTGGTGTACATAATCGTTCTGCACGGAAAGAGCCGTAACGACTGCCTCTACTGCCCCCGCCGCACCCAAAAGGTGTCCCGTCATGGACTTTGTTGAGTTTATCGCAACCTTTTTGGCAGCTTCCTCGCCAAGAGCCTTTTTAACAGCCTTTGTTTCGTACTTGTCATTAAGTCCTGTGGACGTTCCGTGAGCGTTGATGTAGTCTATGTCCTCGGGTCTTAATCCCGCTTCGGTGTATGCGTTTACCATGCCCCTTGCGGCAGCTTCTCCCTCGGGTGAGGGAGAAGTCATGTGATACGCGTCACAAGTCGCTCCGTAGCCCGCTATTTCGGCGTAAATTTTCGCGCCCCTTGCCTTTGCGTGTTCAAGCTCTTCAAGCACCAGCGCACCGCAGCCCTCGCCGAGAACAAAACCATTCCTTTCAGCGTCAAAGGGTATTGAACATCTGTCAAGGTCATCGGAACGTGTCAGCGCTTTCATGTTATTGAAGCCCGCAAGAGCAAATGTTCCGACGCAGGATTCCGCTCCGCCCGCAATGCATACGTCAAGGTAGCCGTCCTTTATCTTGCGGAAAGCCTCGCCGACAGCGTGGGCGGAGGAAGCGCAGGCTGTCGTGGAGCAGAAGTTGTCCCCCTTGAAGCCTGTACGCATGGAAATAGTTCCGGCTGCCATATTGCCTATCATCATAGGTACATAAAATACGGAAATCCTGTCGGAACCCTTTTCAAGGAACTTCTCATGCTCCTGAAGCGTAAGGTTAAGTCCGCCTATGCCCACGCCGAAAATAACACCCGCGCGGAAAGGATCCAAATCCTTGAAATCGGAACCGCTGTCCGCAAGAGCGTCCATAGCCGCGGTAACGCCGAACTGGGTAAATCTGTCCATACGGCGTGTTTCCTTTTTCTCAACATATTTTTCTGGAGATAAATCCTTTACTCTCGCCGCTATCTTAACATCAAAATCGTCGCCTGTAACGTCGTTGATGTATCCAAAGCCGTGCCTGCCCGCTTTAAGGCTTGACCACAAATCATCAACGGTGTTTCCCACCGGGGAAACCACGCCCATTCCTGTAATTACTACTCTTTTCATAATATATTTAAATATCCTTTCGCAATTTTAAATTTAACCGTCAGCTGTACAACATCAGCTGTCAACTCACATTGATAAGCCGCCCGAAATTTCTATAGTCTGTCCCGTTACGTAGGACGCGTCCTCGGAGCAGAGGAAAGATACCACGCCCGCAATTTCGTCAACCGTGCCGTAACGCTTCATTGCAATAGCTTCAAGCATTTTCGCCTTTTGCTCCTCGGTAAGCTTATCAGTCATGGGAGTGCTGATAAATCCGGGAGCAACGGCATTCACGTTGATATTTCTTGAACCCAGCTCCTTTGCGGCGGTCTTTGTCATGCCGATTATCGCCGCCTTTGAAGCGGAGTAGTTTATCTGTCCGGGATTGCCGTAAAGTCCCGCCACAGAGGCAAGGTTCACTATCTTGCCCTGCTTCTGGCGTATCATAACGTTGCCCGCAAGCTTCAGCATATTGAACACGCTTTTCTGATTTACCGCAATAACGGTATCGTACTGCTCCTCGGACATTCTCGCCATAAGACCGTCGCGGGTTATTCCCGCATTGTTTATCAGCACGTCAATACTGCCAAAGCGTTCCTTAACAGCCTTTACCATTGCTTCACACCGGTCATACTTTGACACGTCCGCGCAGAATATTTCCGCCTCTACGCCTTGAGCGGTGATTTTTTCTTTTATATCGTTATTTTCAAACATACTCTCGTTAAGGTCGTTGAGGGCGATATTAAAGCCGTCCCTCGCAAGACGCAGAGCGATAGCCGCGCCGATACCTCTTGAAGAGCCTGTGATTATTGCAGTTTTTCTGTTTTCAGACATAATTGTAATTCCTTTCAAAATTTGTTGCATATTCCATTCTGTATAGTTTATTGAAATTATCCTCTTCGTTATTTGTTTCGGGTATAAATATTATCTCGTCGTAAAGCAGGTTCCTGTGCCGCAGATTTATTGTACGGCGGTACTGCTTCCACTTTACCTCACTCTGCTGCTTTGCGGCAAGCTCCATTCTGCGTAAGTCCACCCACACCGAAAAGCTGCCGTACACAGAGTACAGACCGATAGCGGTAAGTATAACAAAAAGGCGGCTGTTTTTATCCCAAAATGAAAGAGTGATTAATACTCCCTGTATAATAAGCACAAATATGCTTTTTTGAGTAAGAGCTGTAAAAGCGTTTGCGGCATAAAGGCACAGCAAGTCCCAAAGCTCGGTAACAAGATAATCGTTTATCATTTACAGCCCTCCTCTTCACGGAATAATACAGACTTGCGTCTGAGGGACGGAAACCCGTACCCTGCAAAATAAAAAAATCAGTACTCCAAAATAACTGCGCCCATTGTAAGACCTGCTCCGAAGCCAACAAGACAAAGCTTGTCGCCACGCTTGATTATACCGTCCGTAATAGCCTCGTGGAGAGCGATAGGTATTGACGCACTGGAGGTGTTGCCGTGATTTTTGATGTTCACGATAAATTTATCCATTGAAACGCCGATATTTTTCGCGGCTGTCTCGATAATTCTTATATTCGCCTGGTGTGGAATGAACCAGTCCACCTCATTTATGTCAAGCCCTATCTTTTCGGCAGCCTTGTTCGCCGCCGTTGGCAGAGCCTTTGTTGCGAACTTGTAGACCTCCTTGCCGTCCTGGAAAAGGTAAGTCGTTCCCGCCTCGTACTCTCCGCTGTCTATTTCGTCAGCCTGACTGCTTCTGAAGGGGTGGAAAACCTTGTGGGACTTGGCATAGAGGGAGTGTGCGCCCCGTCCGTCCGCGCCGATAAAGCTTGTGAAAAGCTTCTCGGAACGTCCGATAACAGCCGCGGCAGCACCGTCTCCAAAAAGGACGCAGGTTGAGCGGTCGGTATAGTCGGTTATCCTTGACAGCATTTCGTTTGCAACAACAAGGACGTACTTCATATCGGGGTCTGTCTGGAGGTATCTTTTAGCCGCGTCGACAGCATACACAAAGCCAGAGCAGGCAGCGTTAAGGTCGTATGCAGCGGCGCCGAACGCGCCTATTTCATTCTGTATAACACAAGCCATGGAGGGAGTATAAAAGTCGTTTGTAATGGTCGTGTCAATAATAAGACCTATATCCATAGGGTCAATGCCTGCGTTTTTTACTGCCTCGGCAGCAGCCTCCGCCCCCATTTTCCATGTGGGTTCTCCGTCGGCAATGCGGCGGGACGATATTCCCGTACGTGAGGATATCCACTCGTCGTTGGTCTCAACGATCTTCGCCATATCGTCGTTAGTGATATTAAGCGGGGGATTGTACGAACCTGTACCCAAAATTTCAATTCCAAACAAAGCAATGACCTCCGTTAAGATGTGCCGCAAAAAAATAGTGCGGTAATCCCTTGTAATTTTCCAATAAATATGGTATAGGAT